>DNPC01000674.1 GCA_003501565.1 Planctomycetaceae bacterium
CACCAACTCGCCTGACTACATCGTCATTGCGAGCCGGCTCCCGAGCACTTGCAAAAGATGCCGACTTGGCTCACGTAATCAAGGAGGTTGGTCCCTGCAAAATCGAAATCACCGGCGGTGGTTTTGCGGTCCTGGCTCGTTCTATCTTGTCACAACAAATCTCCACTAAAGCCGCCAGATCGATCCGTCGGAATCTACAGGACCTGCTGCCCAGGCGACGTCTAGCTGCCGCCCCCATCCTGAGTCTTTCCGACCAGCAGTTGCAATCCGCCGGAATCTCAGCACAGAAGCGCGGTTACTTGAGAGACCTGGCGGAGCGGACGGTCGACGGCACGCTGAATTTTCGGCGGCTGGCCCGCGCCGATGAAGAAACAGTCATCGATGAATTGACTCAAGTTCGTGGCATTGGGCGTTGGACCGCGCAGATGTATCTCATGTTTGGACTGGGCCGGCCCGACGTGTTTGCACCAGATGACCTCGGCTTGCAGAATGCAGTCCGCGATTTGCGTGCTTTGCCTGCTCGTCCTTCTGCGGGAGAGCTGGACGAGATCGCTCGTGCCTGGCGGCCCTGGCGCACAGTTGCAGCTTGGTACCTTTGGCGTTCCCTGGACGGCCTTGGATTGGGGTAAACTAGTGCCTCCTTCATCAACTCTTTTCGACAGGTCCTACGATGTCCAACTCTTCCCCCTCCAACCGCAAGCCGTTACTTCGTCGAACATTTAACCTAGCTGCCGGAGCATCTCTGCTTGCGGCTGGCACATCTCGTGCCGCGCGGCTGAACAGCTCGGAAGTCATCGTTGGCCAAGGCGAGTTTCAATACAAAGTAGAGCACCAGTGGGCACAACTCCCGGATCAATACTCTTGGCAAACGACTCACAATGTCGCTGTGGATGAATCGCAGAATCTGTATGTGATCCACGAGGGCAAACGCGACCGGGAAGACCATCCTTCAATCTTTGTGTTCGATCCATCGGGAAAATTCATTCGCGCGTTCGGCTGGCAGTTTCAAGGTGGCGGACATGGCTTGGAAGTCCGCAAGGAAGGCAACGAGGAATTCTTGTACGTATCGGCGTATCAAGGGCGGAAGTGTTTCGCCAAACTGACGCTTGCCGGGGATGTCATCTGGCAACGCTTTGCACCGATGCAGTCGGGAGTTTACGCAGAGGGCGAGGCGGCCAATCCCCAGAAGACGTGGGGACGCGATCGCTTTATGCCTACCAATTTTGCGTTTCTGCCGGACGGCGGCTTTTTGCTCACCGACGGCTATGGGGCCTACTGCGTCCATCGATACGACCAACACGGCAACTGGCTGGGGCACTTCGGAGGCGCTGGCAAGGGAGAGGGTACATTCAATTTGCCCCACGGCATCTGGGTAGACGACCGTTCAGAGGAACCCGTCGTTGTCGTAGCGGACCGGGCCCACAATACGCTTCAGCGACTGACAATCGACGGCGAATACATCGACACCATCGACGGCTTTGGCTTGCCAGCCAACATCGACACACACGGCAAGCTGATGCTGGTACCCGAATTGGTTGCCCGGGTTAGTTTGCTGGGCCCCTCCAACGAGATCGTCGCACGGCTCGGCGACGACGTGAAACGCGTCTCAGCCGACAAGAATCGGAAGATTCGTGCCGACGAAGCCAAATGGGAGGCTGGCAAGTTCGTACACCCGCACGACGCCTGCTTTGCCGCCGATGGCAGTATCTTCGTGGCTGAATGGGTCGCAAGCGGCCGGATTACCAAGCTCACCCCTGCGTAGAGGCGTAAAACCCCTACTTGAGTTCGCCTTTCGCCATTCGAGTGGGCCGGTATAATCGTGCCCGGCCATCGAGGGCTCGTTTCATTGCGAAATTGCTGCAATATCTACGCGCAGCAGGCCTTCCGGGTGTCTTACTTTTGATCGCGGCTAAAACGAGAGTCTTAGGGAATGTCGGACCATTGGAATCTGCTTGCCAACCAGTTGGGAGCCCCCGGAGTAGACGCACCGAAGACGGAAGAACCGGAATCTCCTCCGCCTGAAACGAATGAGGAAAGCAATTCCGCATCGGAAGATACTTCCTCAGAAAATGACACTCATGAACCCGCCGACCAAGCAATCGGGGTTGATGACGAGCAGCCCACTGCAATTCTATCTTCCGACGACTCCGAGCAGGATGTGAGCGAAGATCCCGAGGTGGATGACGAATTGTCCGAAGATGGCTCGGAAGTAGCCATTGCCGCGGACGATGCAGCAGCTGAGCCCACCGAGGTGGAAGAAGCTGCTGAACCCAAGAAACGATCGACTTGGGAAGCACTGGCCGGCATGTTCGGGATTCCAGTCGACCGCAGTAGTACCGCGGAAACGGGTGCAAAAACGGAAGAGCCGTCACCAGGTAGTTCAGAATCCACTCCCGAAATCCTGCCTGTCCCAGCTGCCACAGCAAAGCAAAGTAGCAATTCGGGTAGCAAGAAAAAACGCAAGAAGCCTTCGATCTTTGACGAACCAGCAGAGGAAGCGCAAAACACCGCCCTCGAGGAAATGTTTGCGGATGCACCTCGCGACGAAAAAGGCTGGGATCGAAAACCACGTGTGATCGATGACGTTGGATGGGATGACGACGAACCCATTAGTGGATCTGATGAAGATGATGACGACCTTCGGTCTCCCGAACCCGAGGTAGAGATCTCTCTGACCTTCACCCCCGAACCCACGGACGACGATTCTCAGGACGATGAAGAAGGCGATCGACCGCGGCGACGGCGACGGCGTCGACGACGGCGCGGTGGCCGTGATGGCGAAGAAACGCGGACCGAGTCCGAGCCAGACGCCGCTTCACGAGAGGATGACCAACCAACGGCGCCAGTTAGCTGGAATGACAACGACGATGAAGAGGACGAAGACGACGATGCTCCAGTAGCACGCCGTAGTAATCGACGTCGCATGCGGCGTGGACGCCCGCAGCGTGAATCCAGTCCGCGTGATAGCGAGCGGGATGACGTGGACGACCGAACTGTGGCAGCTGGCTTCGACGATGACTTTGAATCCAGCAGCAGAGATTCCGACGACGATGACTCGCAAGATCGCTCGCCTCGCGGTCGCGGCCGGTCGCGCGGACGTCGGGGCGGAAGTGACCGAGACCGTGAGCAGCTTGACCGCCCCCCACGATCTCGCGACCGAGGCGGTCGACGACGCGACTCAAGCGAGGACTTCGACGACGAAGATACCGTTGAGCTGCGTGTTGTCGACGAGCGTGACGAGATCGATGACGACGATCGTCGTCCGCGCAGTCGGCGAAACGCCGACGAAGGCGACGATGAACCGCGGCGCGGACGTCGACGACGCCGGCGCTCTGGCTCACGCAACGAAGACTCCTCCGCGGACTCTGATCGTGACGACAGTCGCCAGGAACGCTTCACCAACGTTCCAACGTGGGTCGACAGCCTGGAGCCGATGATCGAGTCCAATATCGAAAACCACAAGAAAAGCGGCGGCGGTCGCGGTTCGCGTTCGAGATCGCGAGGAAGAAGATAGGCCTGAGCAGCTTTCAAATGTTGCTGGAATCGCCGCCACCGTGCTTCTAAAACTGGAGCACAGAGCGTACGATGTAGCCAGGACGATGCCTGCCTGACAGTGGCTCTCGCGAGGGGGAGCCGTGAACCTGGTCAGGACTTAATTGTAGCAGCCATAAGCGGGGTACCTTTGTGCGAGGGCCGCTGACGGGCAGGCATTACGAGTCCGATGTTTCTTCTGATACCTTGAGTCGCACGAGGCCCTTCGCTGAACTTCCTCGGGCCTTGTTCTTACGTTCGACCAAGGTTTGCTCGCTTCCGAAGAGAAACCTCTCGAACACTTGCTCGTTTTAGCGAATGACCACGATGGACGAAAGCGTTGCTCAAACCGAAGGCAGCTACACGGTTGTCGCGCGGCGCTACCGTCCCAAATCCTTTGACGAGCTTATTGGCCAGGGGCACATTGCCCAGGCACTTGGCAAGGCAATCGACTCGGGGCGAGTTGGACATGCCTATCTTTTCACCGGAGCTCGCGGAGTAGGCAAGACTTCGACCGCACGCATCTTTGCGAAGGTCCTAAACACCCGGGACTGTGACTCTGAAGCTTTGGCCGCAGACATCAGCTCGGCCATCGATGCTGGCGAGGACATGGACACAATCGAAATCGATGGTGCCAGCAATCGAGGAATCGAAGAGATTCGTCAGCTCAGAGCAAATGTAAATGTCCGACCGAGTCGTTCACGGTACAAGATTTACATCATCGATGAAGTGCACATGCTGACCAACCAGGCCTTCAATGCCCTGTTGAAGACGCTGGAAGAACCACCACAACATGTGAAGTTCATCTTCTGCACCACTGACCCTGACAAGATTCCGATCACCGTTCTTTCTCGTTGCCAACGTTTTGATTTCTCTCCGGTAAAACTCGAAGCAATCAAAGCTCGGCTCGGCGAGATTGCCGCCGCAGAGGGCTACCAAGCGGAGGAAGAAGCACTCGCGTTGCTGGCACGCCGCGCAGCTGGATCGATGCGGGACTCACAATCGCTGCTCGAGCAGGTGATGAGTTTCTCGAATGAGACGATCACGCTGGAACAAGTGCATGCACTGCTTGGAACTGCCGACGAAGGCCGTTTGCTTGAACTTGCAGAAGTGCTCTGTGCAAATGAGTCCCTCAAAGCACTTGCGATTGTCGACGAAGCAACACAGGGCGGTACCGATCCTGGGCAACTCGCTGAACAAATGCTGAATTATCTGCGGGACATTATGGCCGCAGGCGTTGGAGGCCCTCCGGATATTCTCAAGGTAGCCAATCCCGCTTCCCACCAACGGTTGACCGAGCTTGCCGAACAGTGGGGAGTGCAGACTGTCCTGTCCGCGATACAGATTTTGGATGAATCCTTGGTTCGCATGCGGGCCAGCGTTTCAGCGCACACGCTGTTGGAAGTCGCCTTGGTACAGATTTGCCAGCTCGAGAGCCTTGCTTCCATCCCAGCGATGCTGGAAGTGCTCGCGGCCAGCGGCAAGACCGGCGGCGCGCCCCGCGGGG
>DNPC01000671.1 GCA_003501565.1 Planctomycetaceae bacterium
GGCCTACCCATAAATGACTCCCCAACAATACCTTCTAACGCTCACAACTATATCCAATTCTCGATTCGCGTCTACTGATTGGTGGGTGGCACCAACCAAAAACGGCAGTGGGTGGCACCAACCAAAAACGGCAGGTGGCACCAACCAAAAACGGCACCAACCAAAAACGGCACCCTGGCCGCCCCGCTGAGCTCAACCACTTGTTCCCCCATCAACCGCCAGGCTTTTGGCACACGTGTCAATGCCCAGTTTCATAGCAGCCACCAAAGAGAACGTGACCGCCACCATCGTGGATAGCTACCTAGCAAATGTTTCTAGTCGGGCCGCATTAAGATGAGCTCTTGGGGTGCACGGCAATCTGAGAGCGAAAGCTAAGCATCAGCTAAGCTGCTTGGCGGCGGGCGAGCTCGAGGTCGTGGCGGACCATCATGGCGACAAGTTGTTGTAGGTCCGTCTTGGGGGCCCAGCCAAGTTGACGCTTGGCTTTCGATGGATCGGCTAAAGCAATCTGTGAGTCGACTGGGCGGTAAAACTGTGGATCAACCACCACGTGATCGGAGGGATCAAGACCGAGTTCGGCAAAAGCTAGATCGACGAAGTCTCCAACCCGCACGCTTACCCCCGTTCCTAGAACGTAGTCTTCGGGTGTTTCTTGTTGCAACATTTGCCACATCGCTTCGACATAGTCGCCTGCAAAGCCCCAGTCGCGACGTGCGTCTAGATTTCCAAGACGCAGTTCGGTCTCGAGACCCAGCTTAATACGCGCGGCAGTGGATGTGATTTTGCGCGTAACGAACTGCAGGCCGCGCCGCGGTGATTCGTGGTTGAACAAGATCCCAGAGCATGCAAATAGCTCACGGCTCTGCCGAAAGCTGCTTGTCAGCAGATGACCGTAGACTTTTGCGATGCCGTACGGATTGGTTGGGTTTAGCGGCGTTGTTTCCCGTTGAGGCATTTCGGCCGACTGGCCAAAGATTTCGCTACTGCCTGCCTGGAAGAAGCGAGTTGACGCATCGATCTGCGCGATGGCCTCCAGGATGCGTGCGACGCCAAGTGCTGTAACGTCACCGGTTTTTGCAGCCGCGTTCCAGCTCGATCCCACAGAACTTTGCGCCGCCAGATTGTACAACTCTGCAGGCCGCACTTGCTCGATCAGATTATGAACCGATTGTGAGCTGGTGAGATCGCATTCATGCAGCTGAATCTGATCGGCAATGTGTGTAATGTGGTTCCGGCTACTCGTCGCAGTATTCCGCAGAGTGCCGTGAACCTCGTACCCTTTGCTAAGTAGTAGCTCGGCTAGGTACGAACCATCCTGCCCGGTGATGCCGGTGATCAAAGCGGACTTGGGCATGGTGGAGTTCTCCCTGCACTTGAGCCGCAGCCGCGTGTGCCTTGTGCACATCAGATTGGAGACTAGCCGAACGGCGTTAGCATTAAGTAGTTCAACTTCGAACACAACCTCCCATCGGGAGGGCCGGGCTTGCGAGCCAATGAATTTGAAGAACTGGGAGGAAGGCCGGGGAGGGACCGCAGCCACCAGTTGTTCAGGTCAAGCGATTGCCGAGGGCAGGTGAGCGCCCCCCAATCACCCAACTTTTGTAACTCATTCCTACGCTGCGCGTCGAACTTTCACGGCGGAAGCGTCTTTGGATTCTCGCTCAGCCAATTCTAGATCGTTTTCGACCATCATGCCAACCAGTTGTTTGAGGTCGGTCTTGGGCACCCAACCAAGTTCAGCTTTGGCCTTGGATGGATCTGCCAGCAGCAATTCGACTTCTGCGGGACGGTAGAACTGCGGGTCGATTACGACGTAGTCGGCCGGATCGAGGCCAACCTCAGCAAAAGCAAGGTCGACAAAATCACCCACGCGAACGGTGACACCAGTACCCACAACATAGTCAACGGGCTTTTCTTGTTGAAGCATCATCCACATGGCTTCAACGTAATCACCCGCAAAGCCCCAGTCACGCTTCGCTTCCAGGTTGCCCAGTCGTAGTTCAGATTGAAGGCCCATTTTGATGCGGGCGACTGCGTGAGTGATCTTGCGCGTCACAAACTCTAGGCCACGACGTGGGGATTCATGGTTAAACAAAATCCCAGAGCAAGCGAACATGTCGTAGCTCTCTCGGAAGTTGATGGTCAGATAGTGGCTGTAGACCTTCGCGACGCCGTAGGGGCTGCGTGGGTGCAGCGTGGTTGTTTCTCGCTGCGGTGTTTCGTGGACTTTGCCAAACATTTCGCTACTACTGGCTTGGTAGAAGCGAATGGAAGGATCGATGCATTGAATTGCTTCCAAGATCCGCGCTGTTCCCAGTCCGGTTACATCTCCGGTCGCGATCACCTGATCCCAGCTTGTCCCCACGAAGCTTTGTGCTGCCAGGTTGTAAACCTCAGTCGGACGGACGTTCTTTATCAGCTTGAGCAGTGACGCTTGATCGGTCAGGTCTGTCTGGTGCACCTGGATATGATCTAGAAGGTGCTCGATGCGGTCAAAAGTCGGCGTACTTGCTCGCCGATAGGTACCGTGGACCTCATAGCCTTTTTCCAGCAGTAGTTCTGCGAGGTAAGAGCCATCTTGCCCCGTGATACCTGTGATTAGTGCAGTACCTGGCATCCTTGCCGTCTCCATTGGGGTGGTCGGTAGTAGTTGTGGAAATTGTGGTCGGTTGTAAAGTTCGCCGGATTGTTGCGAAATGACGAAGATACGTCCAGAGCATAACTTTGCGGGTTGGTGGCCGCGCGTGTGGACGGCAAACAGCGTCTAGGCGGCTTGCTTGTCAGTTTGAGCGGTGTCCGGGAACAGTTGACTCGTGCATTGCTCGATCAGGCCTGCGACGCTTTGGTCCCACGAAATCGGCTGATAGCTTGAGTCCTTACGCGGCGAGCAATCATCTTGTTGCGTCTCCCACGCAATCATCATCTTCGCAAGATCCCTTGGCGTATCCAAACTGAAGTACTCGCATTCATCACGTCCAACCTCTCTGTGGATATCGGTACCGCTGGCAAATACATGCCGCTGATGCCAAAGTGCTTCGGCGATAGGCAGTCCGAACCCTTCGACGATGGAAGGCATCAAGACGCTCCTTGCACGCCGGTAGCAGTAGTGGAGTTCAACATCGGAGACATCGTGCAAAGCGAACAGCTGCTTTCCGTACTTAGGATGCTGCTGGATTCGCTCGATGACGTCTTCGCAAAGCCAACCAACCCCTCCAATGAAGCACAACTTCCGTTCTGGGTAATGCTGCCACACCTTTTCGAACGCATCCAGAACGAAGCTGTGGTTTTTTCGTGGATCGAACGTTGCCACCATTAGATGTGGAGAATTGTTCGCGTCCGGCGGGAAGATCTCTTGAATGTGTTCTCGCACATTGCCTTCTTTGGCTTCAAACTCGGCGCCTAGCTCAAAAGATGCAAAAACGCAGTCGTTGGAACACTCATATTCGGATTGGCGAAAGAGCTGCTCGAGTTGGTTGCGGACAGTCTCTGATATCGCCACAACCATGTCTGCATATTGTGCGACGTTGCGGAGGTAGAGGTCAAAGGACTTGGCTGCTTTTTCCGAAACGAAGCTTGGGTGTGTTATTGGAATAAGATCGTAAATGACGATCGCTATTCTCGCACCTCGTGCTTTGGCAGCCTTCACGGCTGGCCAAACTTCGCTTTTTGCCCAGTAAGCATCTGGCATAATGAGCAAATCACCGTTGGAAATCTCTACTTCTCGAGCAAAGAACTGGGCCACATTAAGTTTCTTAAATGGCTGAAGAGGAAAGTTGGCTACTCCAGAGTGTTCAGTTGAAGGCGATGTCCAACGGCGCGGATTTGTTAATGGCAGTAACTTTGAAACGATTTTTGCAGCCGCCTGATACGATTGCAGCATTGCATGCAAAATGGTCTCTCTTACGCGATTTCGCGGCCGAAGATCTGTGAGGTCTATGGGGTGAAAAGAATTCCGCCTAACAACAACAGTTTGCATGTCCAAGCCAGGTGCACTTTGTTTTGCGAACCTGCAGATGTTTCGGACGACTCTCTGTACACCAGAATTTAGGATTTTGCGAGAAGTGTGAGACACATCTATCAAGACTCGATTTGAGACTTCATTGTTCTCGCATTTGCACACTTGTTTTGGCTTCCACATCAATGACGGTCGGGTGTCTTAACTTGAACAGTCTTTCGCAAGCACATACATGCAGTTGCAAATTTACTCACGCGGCATCGCTTATGAGCTCCGGCGTGTACTTCGTATGTGTTGCAAACTGGTATACAGCCTCGGCATATTCCGACCATGTTGTCCATGAGGAACCAGAGGCTTGCTCCTTGAGGGCTGTAAGATCTGCGGGGTTTTTGAGCAAGACTTCAATTGCCGAGGACATTTCTTCCACTGATGTTGGATCCGCAAGTAAACAGCCGCCAAGCTTCTCCGCAATCTCTTTCATACAACCGCGGTTGCTCGTGATGCAAGGAACGCCTCGAACAACTGATTCGACAACTGGAAGCCCAAAGCCTTCGGCAAGCGAGCAATAGACGGTAAATGACGCTTGTTGATACAAAGACACAAGCTCTTGCTCACTGACGGAACGACGCAGTTCAATATCAAACCCTTGTTTCTGAAAGTGGTCGAGCTCGCGCAAGAAACCCTCGTTTAGCCAGCCGGGGTTTCCCGCGAAAACAGCTTTGAAACTATAGCCCGCTCTCTGTACTGAAACCATCGCCCTCAGAATCTGCCTATGGTTCTTTCGGATCTCGATTGAACCGACCGTCAGAACAAGCGGCTTGGCATCACCGGAATCGCCTGGGGCTTCAGCTTCTTGCTCGGCTCGCGGCACCACGAAATCACCACCGAGATAGTGAGTTTCGATTATCGGTGATGGTTTCTCTCTTTCTGTTAACGGCATGAACTGCCGTACGTCCGCTTCAACGGCTTTGCTAATGCATGAAATGCGATCAACGTGCTTGAATAGACTCAAGTAGCGAACAAAACCCTCTACCGATACAAAGTACTCCGGTGATTTTATCGAGATCATATCGAAAACGATCATCGATGATGATGAGGGCGTGTGTGCTAGTACGGGAATCAGCAGTTCGAGGGAGCGCGCATCAGCAACCAACTCAGGCAAGAGTAGCTGGTTCTCCCAAACAAACAGTACTTTTTTCGTAACGAGCGTATTGACGATCTTTTGAAATCTCTCCCTGATACGCCGCCCTGCAAGTTTGCTCAAACGTCTTTTTATTCTGTCCGTCAGACGTTTGGTACTTGTTTTGGAAGGCTTGGGCGTTCCAAGGTCTTCCCAGTTCGTCAGTTGGTCGGCTGCTTGCTCATTGACTGCTACGTAGTTTCGCTGGACGACGTCTAACTCTACTAATTGATGTGTTTGGTGTGCCCCTGACAGGTTGTGGCACAGGCTTCGAACAACACGTTGAATACCACTGTTATACGCTAGGCGAAGAGTGTGAGAGACATCTACCAACAGCGAACCCGACGGTTGTGTTTCGTACTCAATGTGCGCTTGGGGGCCAGCTTGGTATTCGGGTGAGGAGATAAGTCGCTTCAGAAAATCCTCTTCGGTATCGTTTTCAAAGTAGAGGGTATGTGATTCAATGTCGCTGAATGTCGGTAGTTGTCCGAAAACTAATTGATGAACCAAAAAGAGTATCTTCTTCAGAGGGAAACGCTCTTGCTTAAGTTGTCGAATAAACTCAGCAAAGTCCCCTAGTTCGTATTGCTCATAGTCTTCAGCAAATTCAACCATCTTGATGACATGCAACATCACCGAAAAACGTTGCTTCATTGCCTTGGAGATTTCAAGCGTGGCTTCGTCGCTAGTTGGTGTTTGCACTTTTTTACTCCGCTAGTTGCTTTGTAGCTAAATTGCCCGCCTGAATGCCCAAAACTCTGGAAAACACCATTCGTGTTCCCACAAAAAAATCATCAAGCCGCGCGTTTGAAGGATCGAGGTGTAATTTTTCGCAACAGCGTTCCGACCAAGCCTTCTGTTGGAATCGAAGACTGTGATTGCAACCTATTTTTCAACTCGCGGTTGAGGGAATCTAGTTCTTCGAGATGCCAAGGCACACGTGCTGTTATCGCGCGGTTTCGAAGTTTGTTCAGTGTGCGAAGCATCGCTTCGCGATATTTCTTTTCCCAGGGATCTTTAAAGTCTGCAAGCTCAGGTGCACTACCGCGAAATGCTTCTCGCCAGAGTGGAGAAATTGGTAGTCCGTCCTCAAATGAGTCAAACTCGCATCCAAGCTCAGAATATTTGGTGGGCCCTTTACTAGACAACCTGTCGCCATATGTGGTGGCTAATTCAGTTTTGACAGGACTGTACTGCTGCTGAAAGTCATATTTCGAAAGGGACTCGGGCGACTTGATGTCAAAGCCGCTGAAGTGGAAGAATGCTACAGGGCGCGATTCGTTGCCAACAACCCAGCCCTTTTTCGGATCGGAACGCAGGTCGCGCTCGTGCAAATTCCAATACGCAACATTCAGCTCTGGGGCTTTTTCGATGTGCACACCATTAAAAAGTACCGGTGCGAAGTTCAGCCATGCCTGGTCAACGAAAATGCCGTCTGAGGTTGATACATAGCAGTTTGAACGGCATCGGTCGCACCACCACCCAAGAAAACTCTTTGACTCATCAGTGGACCTGACCGCGAAGAAACCAGCGTTAAACACGCCTGATTTGGCGATCATGGCATAGCTAGCTTCCTGATCGGCCTGTGAATCTGCAGCTGACTCGTCGGTGCAACCTACCAAGTGCGGCACGAGCATCACATTGCATCTATCCAATTGATCAAGTACCGATTCGATTGAATTCTCGAAAAGAAGATCTGAGTCGCAATATATTACCTTGTTTCCGTAATGCTCAATTGCGTGATTGACTGCGAACGGTTTTACTGCACACGCCAGCTCAAACGGCGTGTACTGGAACGTCATTCGGGGCCAATTTTCAATTCCAATCGACCCGGCAGGGACGATACGGAAAAGTGGTTCGCGTCCGTTAGCGTAGTGTGAAGTGGCGACCGGGTGCTCGAAGCTTGATGGAAAATCGTCGAGCAAGTAAACGACTAGTTGCAGCCCAGGATTTGATGCTTGCAAAGATTCAAACATCGCGACTGCGAAGTGAAAATAGTTGCGCGAAACAACAGTGACTGCAACAGTAGAATTTGACATAGGTGCGCTTCTCCGGCAGCGGATGCCGTTTGCCTTGCGTACGGCTTCAAATCGTGTTCTAGCAAGACATTCGCGCTTATTGCAAGTTCAGCTCTGTCAAAAGTTTGCGTCTCGTTACGTTAGGCAAACGGCGGCCAATAAAGAAGCAATCAATGCCGAACCAATCGAACTGCAGATATCAGCGCACGGCCTGCAAACTAACGGCAACCAAGTGCTACCATGCACAAATTTCTTTTTGCTAGCTTTACGAGCCTTGCGCAGGTAGAGCTGATCTTGACTCTGATCGGCGACAATCGATCTTGACGCTGGTGAGTGTATGTGGAAGCTTGGAAACGTAATCGTCCACTCAAGTTAAGAACAACGTGGTGAAAGAGTAGTCGCCCCGTTCAATAGTGAGATTTCATCATGCTCTTCAAGACTAAGTCGAAAGCCACCACGAACACAGTGCCGAAGCCAGCTGTCGAGGCGTCTGCCCTCGAATCAGAGCTTAACTATTGGGAACAGTGCCTTTCGGCAAGTTTTGGGGATGATGGGCTAGAGCTTGCACCTGAACAGCGAGATCGAACGCTGGTTCCCAGCCTGGAGGATATTCAAACCATCCAGTCGAAGAGCAAAGCCAATCCTCTTGTGTTTCTGTCCAGTGGCATGCAGGCGAGCGTCTATTACCTAGAGGAACTCAAGCGAGCAGGTTTCGCGCCTTCCAAGTTTAGTCGGGTTCTTGAGTTTGGCGTGGGGTTTGCACGCATACTGCGTCAGTTTCAACCTCTAGATGCGGAGTTGCATGGCTGCGACGTTACGCCCGGGGTAATTGAGTGGTGCAAAGGCAACCTGGGCGGACTTGGGCAGTTCCTCGTGAGCGACTTTGATCCTCCGTTGCCATATCCTGATGGCCATTTCGATTTCATATTTGCAAACTCAGTTTTTACGCATCTTCAGCATGAACAAACTCTAGCCTGGATTACCGAGCTAAGGCGGGTTGTTCGCAAAGGCGGTGCGGTAATTACAACGCACTACGACATCAATGAACACCTTCGAGGATTTGCTGCCTCGGAATTGCATCGTGTTTGGGCCGAAAAAGGCTATTTTGAATGGGGGGATCGCAGCGTTAGAGAGAATAACATCTGCTACTCACCCGAGCTGCTATCTCAAATCTGGAGTGAGCATTTTGAAGTCCTAGAGCGGCGACAGTATCCGTTGGAACAAACGCACTTGGTCTGCCGAGCACTTTAGGATCCCAACATGCAATGGCTGATTGCACCGGGTGGTGTCACTCAACTCCTTACTCTCCTCTGTGCGATGGAGCGGACGGGTAAAGGCCTCAGCGGATCTAGGGTTTACTCTGTGTGTTATTACTGGGGCGAGTCTATGGCGTTGGCGCTAACTCAAACTTGCGCCCGCTTCGACATTGAATTCGCAGGAAATCTTGAGCCTCTTGATTACAGTCCAAGTGTGCTAGAAGCAGCGTCGGCGTGGAGAAAAACGCAGGTCAGCCTAAGTCCACGCCGTTTTCATGCGCGGTTAGCGAAGAGAGCGGGCTGGCAGGTTCCCGAGCGTGCTTATGGTCTGGCCTGCTGTATCCGCCCTTGGGTTTACGACGAACTTTTCCTGGCTTCCATAACCCGGCCTGTCGAATACTTGTGCGCGATTGACGGCATCAGTCCGCGTTCTCCTGATCGCAAGTTAAACGGAAAACCCTGGCGTGGACTAGACGCTCCATTTCGTGATTTACCGAGCAATCTGGAAATCCATTGCCCGGACTATCTGGAAAGCGAAGCAAAGCGACTTGGAGAGCCGAAGTGTATTCCAAAGTCTGTCGAAGCTTCGGTATTCTCTGAATATCGACAAACACCAATTGCTAGCGAATTTGCGGAATTGCTGGGAAATTGGTGTATCAATGCGACGTCCGTCGCGTTTATCTTTTCTCAACAATTGTCGCAATGCGGATACTTAGAAGAGAGCGAAGAGGTGCCATACTACATGATGGTAGTAGATGCGTTGAAAGACCGAGGCATCGATACAATTATCTTCAAACAGCATCCGAGGGATCCAGCCGCAAAAATTTCTGAGTTAACCGACAGGATCCAGGTGATGTCACATGTACATATTGTTCCACCTAGATATGCGTGTGTTCCCATCGAACCGTTCGGGGATCAATTGGCATCCAAGCAGCTGGTTGGCGCTTCCAGTAACTCAACTGCTTTGTTGAGTTTTCGCGCTTTGACAGACGCAACAGTTTTTTCAGTGGATAGCGCCTGCTTTACCGATGGGTTTCGACAAGAGCGTGACCAGTTCTGCCAATCTCACGGTGTGGAGTTAATTGCGACATGAATCATGAAGTTGATTCAGTTGGTTTGGCCGAGCCTGATTCCAACGTAAATGGACCATCGTTTGTACACGACGGATTGCCTTTTCATTGGCAAATGACGCGGGCAGAGAAATTCGCCTTCGTAGGGCTAGTGGAGTCGATAAAACCTGAAGTCGCCATTGAGATAGGTACGTACAAAGGAGGTAGCCTGCAAATCCTGGCTCCCAATGCTAGGAAAGTGTATTCTCTTGATGTGAGCCCCGAACCTAGAGAACTGCTTCAAGGCCGATTTGGCAATGTGGAGTTCTTGGTTGGACCGTCAAGTGAGCTCGTGCCTCAAGTCTTAGCACAAGTCGAACGGGCAGCGGAATCGCTTGAGTTTGTCTTGATAGATGGTGATCATAGCAAAGACGGAGTCATCTCGGATATTGAAGCGGTTCTTAAGTTTGTCCCTAAAAAACCGCTTACAGTCGTATTTCATGACAGTTTCCATCCCCCTTGTCGAGAAGGGATTCTACAGGCAAACTGGCACGCTTCGCCTTACGTTCATTTCGTTGAAGTTGACTTTGTCCCCGGTGTATTCCATCAAAAACAGTTTGATACAGCGGCTGCTGGTTCTATGTACGGTGGTTTGGCGGTCGCCCGCTTGCTGCCTACACCCCGTCAACATGATTTGAAGCTGCATTGTTCCCAACAAGGTCTCTACGAGATTACCTACTCGCATTCCTGCTACCAGCCGCAAGAAGAGACTTTGGTCGAACAGCCGCTTAAAGCCAAAGGACCCAAGTGGCGACTGCGCCATATGTCAAAGCGGCTACAGGCCTTGTTGAAGTGAGTTGACTACATGCGAGTTTGCCTTGCGGCCTACGATACCGATCCGAATACCGGCGGAGTCCATAGCTGGAACGTTAGATTCCTGGCAGAGTTGCAGCGCCAAGGCTGGACGCCGAGTTGCACCATTTATTCTTCATGTCCCGTTGGGCATGCGGGGACTCTAGAACGCGAACTAATGAAACTCGGAATTGAGTTTCGGCGCGTCCGGTATGAGCAATTCACGGAAGAGAATGTAGACTGGACCGTTGACGCGGTACAGGATTTAAAGGCGGATGCATTCATTACCAATTGCATTTTGCCCGCCTGGTATGCGAGTCCAAAATTAGAGGCAAAGGGAGTTCCGTGCATCGGAGTTAACCACTCCGATGATCCGTTCTACGCAGCCCTCATGCAACAATGCGTGAGCAAAGAAGGTTGGTATCAGCTCGCTGGTTTGGTAGCCGTTTCATCATACCTTGAAGAATTCGCTAACCGAATCTCCAACGGCAGCACAAGCATATCGCGAATTCCCTGTGGAATTGAGCGTATCTCTGAAACCGCCGAGTTTTCTCGTAACAAGGATTCGGCGGAGCCGGTACAAAATCAGGAGTTTAAACTTGCTTATGCAGGCAGGTTTGTAGAGGAGCAAAAGCAGGTATCGCGAGTTGCAGAATGCATGTGCGCCGCTGCAAACAAGTATCCCAATTTTCGCGGATACTTCATCGGCAATGGGCCGGCCGAAGAAAGCATCAAACGCATCATTCGTGACACTGGCTGTGAATCGCAAGTTGAAATCATTGGTTGGCTGCCCGTCGAGCAGATGATCCCAACGTTGGCGAAAATGGATGCAATCGCCCTGCTGTCCGATTACGAAGGCTTGCCTGTTGTGCTACTGGAGGCGATGAGCGTTGGCGTGATCCCAATTTGCACTCGCATGAAGAGCGGTGTTCAAGAGCTTATCCAAGATGGCAAGAATGGAATATTTGCTCAACCACAGCCAGAAGCTTTTACGTTAGAAGTTGGCAAGTTGATTGATAATCTGGAGTTTCGTCACCGATTGTCAAAACAAGCGCGTGCGACGATCGAAGACGAATATCTGATTTCAGTTTGCACAGAACGATGGATGCAGTTTATTCAAACTGTGGTAAGAGATTTTTCGCCGGAGACTATCGGTCGCCCTCGAACCAACCTGCCGCCCTTGCATCGGGATTTGGAGTGGTGTGACAATCGGCAGCCGTCTCCAGCACTTTTGTTGCGCGATAAGTTGCAGAAAAGAGCTGCGAAACTAAAGCGAAGCGTTCTCAAGCGAGCTCACAAGATACTTGGCCGCTCGTGAGAAGCAACGAGCCCTGAGAAGAAAGAATATCTCCCGCAGATGCCCAAGCCTAGTTGGGAACTAGTCAGTCGGCTTTTGTATGTACCAGCTGGGATATGCATGAGGCTCAAGGTCCGGGTCCTCTGCAGTCAAGTTTAACGACAATCCTTTGCGACCGACGAAGTTGTCCACGACATCAATGGTTGGCTGCCATTTTGGATGGTAGTCGTGGCCAGCAAAGATACCGCCGCACTTGAGTTTATTCCACCACAGTTCCAGCGTATCGACACCGCCTTGTCCGGTGTGCGCGTAGCCGTCCAAGTAGATAAAGTCAAAAGCGTTGTCCGCAAACAGTTCCGCGGCCTCGTCGAAGGTCATGCGCAAAATTGAGCTTCGGATCCCGTGCCGCGAGAGCAGCTGGGCTGCCTCGGCACACTCCGCATCATCGTGGTGATCCGACCAACGATCGACTGAGAATAGCTTTTGCAGATTGCCTCCACTTAGGATAGCATCGGAGTATATTCCGACTGCGACACCAAGCTCGATACCAAGCTTGTTCTTGCCAAGATTGTCGAGCAGTGCTGGTAGTTGGTTTCGATGCTGGAGACTTCCCAACTCCAAGTTTTCACTTGTTGAAATTTGCTCGGGCGATGCCAAGCTATCATCCAAGGGACGGTCCAGCTCTACTTCGTCAGCTGTCGGCTTTCGTGCTGAAAACAAACCTTCTACCTGAGAAAATACACGATCGATCTCTCGTTTGATTTTCGTTCGATAGGGTTGATTGGGTTTGGGGTCTGCAACTTGGCTCATTTTTTTCTCCAACGAATACTAGTTTTGTCGCAGCGACACGCGCAAGAATCGCGGCATCTGCTGTATTGTCATCCGTACCTCAATCCGAACGACCGTTGCTCAACATTTGCGTCTTCGATGTGTCCAAGTGCCTGCTTTCACCGACACTTGCCAGGCCTATCGTCAAGCAATGATGGGTGGGCCACCAGTTAGTTCTTTGTGAACGCGAAGAACCAGGGTTCTAGTTCTCCGTGCAAGTCGTAAGGCGGATTTTCGATAAACCAGTCTAGTTCTGACATGATTGCTGAAGTTGGGCCAGCTTCCATGATCTCTTTTACGCCCAAGGCAGGGTTGCGAACTTGGAACTGGTCAACGATCCCGGCCTCGACTGAGCAGCCTGCCTCGCAAAATCTTTGCTCCCACCATTGACGTGACTTCAGATTCACGTGGTACTTGTTGTTGTCCGAACTGGGCCGCAGACTGATCGTAAGAAAAAGGTGTTTTTTGGCGACTCTTACTAGTTCGCTTACTGCTTTGCCCGCATCGATTTCTTCGATGTGCTCGAGCACTTCAGAACTAAACACCAGATCAAAAGTGTTGTCATCGAAAGGCAGGTCCATCAGTGTGCCCTGTTGAACGATCCCCGCTTCTTCTAAATCGCTGCAGTGTTCTTCGATTGCTTGACTAGAGTACTCGACTCCCTTTACGTCTTTGCCGTTGCTCATGAATTGCCGAACTGCGACGCCGACGCCACTCCCTCCGTCGAGAACCGTTTGGAAGTCGTAAGTCTGGCAAACCTGGTCGACGAATCGCTCGCTGTAGCTGCCCCGAGCAACCTGCCAGTACTTGTCGTAGTCCACTTCCTGTTCCGGAGACGTTGCCTGACGTGCCGGCATCGATCGAGAGAAGTGCCGCCGTACTTGTTGTGCGATGGTCGAAAGTGGTTTCAACATTCTGCAATTCTCGATTTAGTGATTGCGCCAGATTTATTCGGGGCGCTAGCGCTTTCGCGAATCAGGCCTAATTGGAGCAATGTCAGATCCTTCGAGCGTCAATGACATGCCTCCTGACAGCTGTAGACCTACGAGAGTAGCGGGTATTTGATCTTGGGATCAAGGTCTTTATGTTCCGCGATGCGAGTTCGTGGACTCCTGAATTGGGCACCATATCTCTCGTTTTGATATCGACGTTCGCAACTGGTATTTGGTAACAAGCACGTTGCGAGAGCGTTCCACATTGTTGTCCACGCAAGCATTTTGCAAATACATTTATGAAGAACTTCCTTAGAGCAATTAAATCAGCCCGACGTTATTGGCTGAGCCTCGTAGCTGCTACTGTTTGCTCGTTCATGGTCGCAGGGCTGTGGGGGGCGAATATTGGTGCATTCTTTCCGATTCTAGAGGTCACCATACAAGGCCGGTCGGCTCAGGACTGGTTCGCTTCTGAAGTCGAGAGAATTGAAGAGAAAATCGATAACATCGAAACAAGCCGGCTCCGAGGCCTGGCGACCGGCGACGAGGACGCGGTAAAGCAGGCTGCGTACGAATACAAGGTCCATTCGGCCAAGCTAAGCGGCTACCAGCGCATGCAACCTTACGTAGAACGTTGGGTTCCAACTGATCCGTTTCATACGATCGGCTGGATCGTTGTCGCGCTCATTGTGTCAACATTTATCAAACACATATTCTTAATCTCCAGCGAGATGCTAGTTGGGCGGGTTGCTCTCAGCATTACTGCAGACACCCGAAACAATCTGTTTTCGAAAGCCCTGTCACTCGATCGAGCCTCGTTCACGCGGTTTGGACACACGAATTTTGTAACGTCGATCATCCACACCGCAGATATGCTCTCGGCTGGGCTGATGGCTGCGCTGGGGGCTGCGCTACGCGAACCACTAAAAATCGTTGCCTGTGTTGTTGGTGCCTGCATGATCTGCTGGCGGTTGTTCGTGCTGAGTTGTGTTATAGCTCCGATAGTTGGTCTAGCGTTGTATTTACTAACGAAGTCCATCAAGGCGATATCTGAAAGGGTACTTAAGCAAGCGACTGGCTTTCACGCTGTGCTTCTCGAAGGCCTTAACAACATCCAGACGGTTCAATCCTTTCAGCGCGAAACTTCTGAGCAAGGAAAATTCGAGGATGCCACAGGACTTATGAAGAGATTTGGACTGAAGTTCATTTTCTTCAGTTCACTGTCCAAGCCCATCATCGAGTTCTTAGGAATTGGAATGCTTGGGACGACGATCGTCGCCGGTTCCTATTTGGTGTTGAAAGGTGAGACTTCTATTTTCGGCATCCCAATTAGCGATGATCAGCTAAGTACGTCCGCACTGTTTGTCTTCTTCGGAATGCTCATTGGCATGAGTGATCCTTTGCGAAAGCTCTCAAGTGTTTACGGTTCGATCTATATGGGGGGAGTTGCAGCGGACGTACTTTACCCGCTCCTCGATCAAGAGAGCGAAATTGTGGATACGGAGACGCCAGTCGAAGTAAGTCGTCCGCATCGTGCGCTGCGTCTGTCAGAAATCGGATTTCACTACAACGAGAACCAACCGGTGCTAGAAGGTGTATCACTTGACATTCCGTTTGGTTCAACCGTGGCGGTTATTGGCGCCAATGGCAGCGGAAAGTCGACACTGATCAACTTGTTGTGTCGATTCTACGATCCGGTGCATGGCGGTCTCAGCTTAGACGATAACGATTACCGTGAAATGTCTGTCGAAGATGTACGTTCGCGTTTTGCCCTTGTGAATCAGTCAACAGAGCTTTTCGACGAATCGGTAGCCTACAACATCCGCTACGGCCGGCCGGATGCGACAGATGAAGAAATATTAAAAGTAAGTCGAGCGGCGCACGCGCATGAGTTTATCTCAACTGCGCTTGAGGATGGTTACGACACACAAGTGGGACAGAACGGCAGTCGCCTGAGTGGTGGACAGCGACAACGAATCGCGCTGGCGCGGGCATTGCTTCGTGATCCAGAAATCTTGATCTTGGATGAAGCGACTAGTCAGATTGATATGAAGAGTGAAGACTTGATATGTCAGTCATTGGCGGAGCATCGCGGTGAAAGGACGATGATTATCATCACTCACCGCGAGAAGCTGTTGGAGCTGGCAGACGATGTTTATCAGCTTGACCGAGGAAAGCTGATGAAGATCAATTGGCAGCAACGAGCAGCAGCCTAGTGTCGGACGCGTTCGCAC
>DNPC01000296.1:0-1707 GCA_003501565.1 Planctomycetaceae bacterium
ACAGCATAAGCCACCATAACAAGCCGACGGGATAGAGCAACTCTGCGAGGGTTTTCTCCACGCCAGGCCGCCCACTCAAGATTCCACCGAGTATTGCGAGAGCCATTGCGATTGCTATCGCTGAGACTCCGATCCGAATGATCGACTGGGTGAGTGTCAGGGGCGTCGAACTAGTTGTGGATTCGGCCATAGTGTCGTCGACGGCAACGCGCCGCGGTTCGTAGTTGTGCTGAACAGTTTCTAAGACTATTCGACAACGCCTGAGTTAGGCTCAGAATCACCGACCACTTGGCAACGATCCGAGCGCCCGATAACGGTCGTACCAGCTGAACGGAGTGTAGGGTTTCGGCCGAACCACACGCTGGCGTCACAGCATCACAACAAGTGGCAGGACTTCCGGTCAAAACGGAACTAAACCTTAACCTCAGATGCGAAGAATCGGCGCGGCGTTTTCAATTCGCTGCCGCGCTTCATCAGCCCAAGGACTGTCGGGGTTCAGCTCAAGAAACTGCAACCAGTGATCGGCAGCGGACGCCGGATTGCCCGTATCGTCAAGGACTCGAGCCAAGTGGAAGTGGACATCCGCGTATTCCGGGTGCTGGGAAAGCGTGCCTTCAAACGCGGCGATAGCAAGATTAAATTCACCGCATTCGGCCAGCACGCAACCGAGGTTTGCGCGAGCTTCCACCATCATAGGGCTTAGCTCGACCGCCATGAAATAGCGCTCACGTGCACCGGTGATGTCACCTTGCCGGTACAACAACTCAGCGATTTGAAAGCAAATATCCGCGTTGGGTCCGTGGTTGGCCAGCGCGGCGCGATACCAATCTATCGCTGCTGTTAGGTCCCCACCATCTTCAGCATCAATGGCGGCTTCGACCATACTCTGCAGGCTCAGCTCGGGCTCGGTGCTCGGGTCTGCCGCCGAAGAAGACTGGATGTGCTCATCGATTCTAAGAGTAGCAGCAGACGCGTCAGTCGTTTCATCCGAGTCAAAATCCATTCGAATCTGACCCGATGACTCAACCAGGTGTTCTCCTCGTCGCAACAGTAGCTGTTTCCCGTCGACTGACAGCGACGCCTCTTGCAAGGCGGGAAACTGCGTATCGCCTTTGGAATCGAAACGGTCGCCGAATGCCAGCAGTTGTCGGCGTATACTTCCGACGCTCAGCCCCTGCTGCGTCCACTGTGCTAATTGGTGAGCAATCGCCAGGGACGCATAATCGAAATACGGCAGTTGCATCACCGTGGTTGTGGGTACCAGCAGAGCCAATCGCTGCCAGCGCCTGACTACTCGTACCGATACGCCCAGCAGCTCAGCTAGCATCGCTGGTGTGTACAGATTCTCGACCGACTCCGGGGTTGCGTCGTCAGCTGTTTCCCCGCTGGCGTGTGTGGGCGGGCTGCAAGTTTGGTCGTCGTTATTGTCTGAGAACTGGACGCCATTCGATGTCGTGCCGCTGGCGGATGCAGCTTCGGCGCTGATGCCAGCAGTCGCGTGTTGGTCGTTTGGCTGAGTGGAAGTCATGAAAGCGGCACCAGAACTCTCTAGGATCTTCTAAAGGAGAGCCGAGCACTTGGCAGTTAACGGACTCTCAATAGCGCAGCATGCAATATAGAGCACGCACGCCATCTCGCCACCCGATTTTTTTACCTTCATCGAATCCGCGGCGATCATAGCGGATGGGCCGTTCGTAGAATCGGGCT
>DNPC01000296.1:1784-8318 GCA_003501565.1 Planctomycetaceae bacterium
GGCTTTCCGCCGCGCGAGTTTGATGGTCATTTCGATTTCAATGCCGAATCGGTTCTCGCGCAGGCCAGGAGCCAGCTCCTGGATCAGCTCGCGTCGAATAACTTTGTAGCAAGTTTCGACATCGCTCAGATAGAGCCCTGTCCGCAGGTTGCAGAGGCGTGAAATCCAGCGGTTGACGAAAACATGCCACAGGGGTGGCACTTGCCGGTCGTGATGTCCGTAACGGGTACCGTAAACAACATCAGCGGTGTCTTCGACGATTGGCTGAATAAGAAACCGAAAATCGTCGGGATCGTATTCCAGGTCGGCATCTTGAACAACAACCGCATTTCCGGTGGCGTGCTCAAACCCAGTCCGCAGGGCCGCTCCCTTGCCTCGATTCTTATCGTGAAGAATCACCCGCACATCGTCAGCGTCTTGGAGAGTGGTCAGTTTCTCACGCGTACCATCTTGGCTTCCATCGTCAACCAAGATGATTTCCAGCGGGAGTTCCGTACGACGCACACGTTCGACAACGTCAAGGACGGTCGAAACTTCGTTATATACGGGAATTATGACGCTCAGCCGGAACCCTTCCGGTATCACAAAGATACCAAGCCGTCGACAAACATCGTCCGTCAAGACTTGGTCGAGCCGACTGGCCTGCAAGCCGCTCAGGTGTATTTGATTGTCCTTGTTGACTTGGTCGTTGGGCATAGTCGATGCTGATACTAAGCTAGGCTTCGTTTGTCGCTGGTCACACAAAGGACAGCAGTGCCGAAATTTTATACGTTTCTACAAGTAATGCGTTCGGCCTGAAGCGATAAACCTTTCATTTGGCGGCGAGTAATCCTACAGGATTTGAGATAGTGAGTAACGCCGCCAATTCAAAAACGGCTATGGAATTGCGATCAAAAAAATCGCAGTGAATTGGTGGGTGCTTGTTGACAATTGTGCGAGGGAACAACAAAATTCCTTTCCAACGTTACAGGGTTGGCGGTGCGACCTCGCTTTTCCTTCCATGTCCTACTCCTCAATAATGTCGCACCATCCTTGCACTTACACGACGACAGTTTCAAAATCTGGCGAATTCCGATTCGTGTGGTAAGTGCGGACTCCCAACATTAGAAGTACATTTCCTGAAAAGCTGTGATTTGCTCGGCAGAACTTGGGGGATGTAAACGGACGCCGCGTCGGCGGTGTCAATCCTTTCGACATGCATTAACAACTAGAATCACCGAAGGTTTGTTTTCGCATTTTGACGCCATGGTTTAGGCTGAACCCCTGTTTGGTACTACACGGACGATGCATCGGCTATGGAGAGCCGCATTTATTTGCCAGGCAGATAGCAGGATGCACGGCGAGTTTATTGGCGAGAACAGTTGGCAATGATTGCCAGCTTAGCGGCAGGAGGCCGCTCTTTATTCGGCTCAGCTATTCAGCCCAGTTATTCGGCTCCGATGGCCCTGCCACCGAATCAAAGCTGCAGCCCTGGCCAGCTAACCAACGCAGCTCAAACTACGAGCTCTTTAATCGTAGATCCCCAAAGCCTAACTTCGAGCTGTACTGGCACTAATATGAGCGAGTTTCATCGTCTGAGATGTGCCCAACGCGCGTGACTTCTTCCAACCATTGATGCAAGTCGTGCGTGTATTCGCTGGCCAAGTGGCCAAAGACAAGCTGCCTATGGAATGCCGCTGCTCCGTCACGTCGCAGGTCGGCTGCTTCCGCGCTAGGGAAACGCTTGGCAGGATCCGTCGCCACAAACTGCTTGCAGAGATTCATCAAATGCGAATTGCAAACCACCTCTTCGGGCAGCAGGGTTTCGAGCCGCTTTGATAGTGTGCGTTTTTCTTCGAGAAGTTGACTGAAGCCGGCGCCAGTATCAAAGCAAGGCCGGCCAGCAAGCATCTCAATGAGCACATATCCGAGGCTTGCGAGATCGCTCTGTGCTGTACAAGTTGCCCCTTCAAGCACTTCTGGGGCTGAATATGCGGGGGTACATGTGCGATTTGGGGGCGGGGATTCAACTTCAAAAGCAGAGCCCATGTCGATCAGCTTGGTAACGCCGGTTCGCTTCACCATGATGTTCGCTGGTTTGATATCGCCGTGCAGGATGCCCTGTCGGTGCAAAGCAGACAAAGCAGCCAAACAGTCTCGCACGATCGCAACAGCCACACCTGCCTTGAATCGGCACTGCGTCTCGCCAAAGGTGGCTATCACGCTATCAAAGTAATCCCATGTCTCGGCGTCTGTCGCAGACTTCAATCGCTTCAGGCGTTCGAGGCACATCAATTGCCGTAGGTCAAAGCCATCAATCCACTCCATCACCATCACGCGAATTTGCTGGCGATCCACGAAGTCTTGGACATCCAGCAAATTGTGTTGCTGAATGGTCGCAATCCGAGAGGCCACCCGGGCGATTCGCTCCATAGCGGCCCTGTATGCCAACGTCGTTGGGAATCTCTCTGGCGAGAAGATCTTGATGGCAACCGGTTGGGTAAATCCATCGGCACCCTTCCGCTGGCTCAAGTAAACCACGCCTTGGCCGCCACTTCCGAGTTCACGTTGGAATCGATGGTAGGTCGTCCAGCGAACCAAGCTGTCTGAAAGTAGTTCTTGATAGCGAGATAGGAGCGGGTTGTCGGGGTGCTGGTCAGCAGGCAGCAAGGCCCGCGTCTTGTCTTCGTCCGTCATCGTCGTTGTATACATTTATTGCCCCGCCACTGGTTCCGTCCGGTCGCCGCGTCCCATGCGACGCAATCCTAGAAAAGGTATGTCAAACGTTCGCCGCACTACCTTTGAACTATATCCACTCGATGGTCGCAAAGCCATCGCCTGCGCCCATCGGTTGCTAACATTTCGGTGACCCCTTAGTTCTGAGAGGGGGTTTTCTTCAGCCTCGCCGTAATGAACGTTCGGGCAAGTTAAAAGATAGGCAGCGCGTCTAGTCTGCTGGTGTGCCGCGCAGCCAAAGTCATGGCTAGCACAAAGGGAGCGATTATTCCGGCTGGAGAGGATTTGGCGTCCATCCGCCACGGTGAGAGCCCGAAACGAGGCAAAACTTCGATTCTGCTTTGGGCACCTAGAAAAACCGTCGTAGGTTTTCCTGGTCCCCACTGCATATGAATTTGTGAAACGGTGATCTCGGTCCGAGATTTTCAGTGTCACACGAGAACGGAAGTTCTGCGTTAAACCGCCGCCCCCGGTTGAAAGTTGTCCAATGAACGCCGAAAGCTTGCGCGACAGACGTTTGGAAAACGTGTGCGCGTGCAAATCGCAATTAGACGCCACTTTGGGGGCCCAAGAATGAACCGCCCCACCTCCAGTCCAACACGCGTATTGTTTGTTGAGAGCGACCTTGACCGACGCAAGGTCTTTCTTGAGCACGTCGAAGCCTACTGCGCTCGGATTTCGAAGAGTTGGCATTCGACATCGCTGGGCTTTGATTCGCACAGCGCCGCCTCCGACGATGATTGCCTGTTCTCGGTAACGTTCGCCCATCCCGGTGAAGACGCAGTTAGTAAAGTCTGTGAGGCCGATGCAGACAACGAGCCATTTGAAGTGGCATTCTTTCGCATCAGCCCTTTTGCTGATTTGACTTTCATCCAAGAAGTCAGCGCCCTGTGGCGGATCGATAGTGACCTTCGGGCCATTGCCATTGCCGGTGAAGGCGATTGCGACTGGGCAACGATCAACGGGCAACTTGAAAGCGATGGCCGCCTATTCCTGTTGCGTGATCCGCTGTGTGCTGATGAAATCTGTCAATTATCGCTCAGTGTCGCAGCCCAACGCCGCAGCTCTCAATCAATTCGCAAAGAACTCCGCGATGCATCGGCCACGATTGATGATCTGAAATCGCAACTGGGGCAAGCACGCTTTAGCGAGAATCGCTTGGCCCACGCTGCCGTTCACGATAGTTTGACGGGCCTACCGAACCGTGAATTCATCCGGCAGTTGATCGCAGAATGTGCGACTCGGAAAACCGCCGGACAGGCCGCGTTGATGTTCATTGACGTTGATAATTTCAAAACGATCAACGACAGTCTGGGACACCGCGTTGGGGATAAACTGCTAATCGAATTCGCGCGGCGCCTACAGCAAGTGAGCCAATACCGCCAGGTTGATCCTAACGCAAATCAGACCTATTGCGCTCGACTGGGTGGTGATGAATTCGTTGTGCTGGTGAAGGGGTTGTCCGAAAACGCGGAAGCAGAGCGAATTGCTCTCGCGATGCAGGAATACGTCACTGCCACCTACCAACTGGAAAAACACGAGATCAACATCGGTGTCAGTATCGGGATTACGTTCTTTGAAGCTGGCGTTACTGCGGCTGAACAGTTGATGCACTTTGCTGATCTGGCAATGTACCGAGCGAAATTCGGTGGCAAACAGTGTGTCGCGATCTATGACGAAGCAATGCATCGTGCTGAGTCCCGCCGACTGTATCTAGAAAACGCTTTGCGTACAGCTCTTTCCAGCGACCAGCTAAGTTTACAACTTCAGCCGATCTATCAGTTGGCAGACGACAGGCTAATTGCGGTCGAAGCTCTCCTGAGGTGGACACTCGACGATGGGACGAAGGTGTCACCAGACGAGTTCATACCGTTGGCTGAGCACACTGGACTGATTCTGCCCATTGGCAAATGGGTCATTGAGCAAGCCTGTCAGACAATCGCTGAACTGAATGCCATCGCGCAACAACAACCAGAACCGATCTGGGTAAGCGTCAACGTATCGCGGCGCCAGCTCGTAACGCCGGGCTTTGCGGCCGAGGTAATCTCGATGCTGGAAGCGTATTCGATTGACGGACACCAACTGTGTATCGAAGTGACCGAGCAAACGATACTGGAAGTCAACAACGAGATTCGAGAAAACATCGAGCAGCTCCGTAGTGCAAACGTACGGTTCTTCCTAGATGATTTTGGCACTGGCCAGTCCTCGCTAACTTGCTTGCACAAGTTGCCGATCGACGTGGTTAAGATTGACCGCTCTTTTGTCTCCACGATGGAGGCCAATCCCGAATTCGAGTGCATCATCAGCGCAATTACAACGCTCGCTCACAGCTTTGGAACCAAGGTGGTTGCAGAAGGCATCGAGTCGGAGATGCATATCGACAGCCTATCTTCACTTGGCTGCGACTGGGGACAAGGGTTTCATTGCGGTCGCCCCATGGGCAGCGAGCAATTCAAGGCCCTGCTGCACAGCAAGTCACTTACGAGTGTTCTACCAATCGACGTCGTGGAGCATTCGTCGCCAACGTCATCCACGTCACCGTAGTGTCGGCGCGAAACTAGCCTGTTACCAACTTCGGGTTAAAGCGTCCTTCGTTGATCGTCGGTCGTTCGATCCGGCCGACGTGGTCGAAGGTGAGTTTCATGTTGTCGATGCCGAGCAGGTGCAAGATCGACGCATGGATATCATGAATGTGCATCTTGTCTTCAATGGCGTAAAGGCCCAGTTCGTCGGTTGAGCCAATGGTTTGGCCACCCTTTACACCGCCACCCGCCATCATGATTGAAAAACCGGTTGGATTGTGATCCCGACCGTCCCCTTTTTCACTCATAGGCGTTCGACCGAATTCGCCTGCCCACACAACGAGTGTGTCCTCGAGCAACCCGCGACGTTTAAGGTCTTTCAGTAGTCCAGCTACCGGTTTGTCCATCGATCGGCAAAGCCGTGCGTGGTTCTTTTCGATGCCCGCATGCGAATCCCACTTGCTGCCTGTACCTGAGTACAGCTGGACGAAGCGGACACCACGCTCAACTAGTCGCCTGGCGAGCAAACAGTTGCGTCCGAACGCCTCGGTTTCTTTATCATCTAGACCATAGAGAGAGTGTGTTTCTTGCGTTTCTCGCGCGAGATCGACGGCCTCTGGGGCGGCAGCTTGCATACGAAACGCTAGTTCGTAGCTGCGAATTCTGGCTTCGAGTTCGGTTTGTTGCGGACGTGCCGAAGCAAAGTCGCTATTGAATTCCTCAAGCAGAGCCAACTTCTTGCGCAAGCGGCTATCGTCCATCCCAGCCGGCGAGTTCAAGTTTGCGATTGGGTCCTTGCTAGTTCCGTCAACTCGCACGCCCTGATGCGAAGCGGGCATAAATCCACTGCCCCAGTTGCGGGGACCGTTGACCGGGCGACCACCAGAATCACACATCACTACAAACGCTGGCAAATTCTCGTTTGCCGACCCGAGACCATAGTGAACCCATGAACCTAGACTGGGGCGGCCAGCAAAATTGATGCATGTGTTCATTTGGCAGACGCCGCCAGCATGGTTGATACCATTGGTCCAGCATGAGCGGACTACGGCAATGTCGTCCATGCACTGGCTGATGTTTTCAATCCACTCGCTAGCCCACAGTCCGCTTTCACCACATTGTCGCCACTTTCGCGGCGCAGCTAGCAGAGGTGAACCCTTCTCGCCCATAGCCGTGATTGGCTCATCGAAGCTAGGCGGCAACGGCTGGCCAGCTAGTTTGTTTAGCAACGGCTTGGGGTCGACCAAATCCAAGTGACTTGGTCCGCCTTCCATGAACAACCAGATGACATTCTTGG
>DNPC01000296.1:8392-9140 GCA_003501565.1 Planctomycetaceae bacterium
TTGGCTCGCGGCCGATGGTGGAATCCGCGGGAGGCGAGTGCGTCGCTGGCCAAGTCCGCGTGCGCTTGGTCGGCCAACATGCCTTGCAGTGCAACGGCACCAAATCCCATTCCGGCAGTCTGCAAGAAGTGACGTCGCGAGCCGTATGGGCGAATATGAGTAGGCGACTTCAGCATTGTTTTTCGGTCCCTGCTACTGGGTAATCCACTTTCGGTCGTCAGCTCGTTTAATCAAGGTACAAAAACTGGTTGGAGTTGAGCAGGACGTGGCAAAAATCGGTAAGGCGATCCAACGATGGTAGCTGACGATCTTCGCCTCCGCTGATGCTCAAGTAGTCAAATGCGGCCTCGACCTCACTTGCCGATGGCAATCGCGACCAAACACTCTGATACGCTTTTTCGATAACCACTTCCGGGGATTCAGCATTCTCGTCGAGCAGTCGCTTGGACAATTTTTCAGCTCGCGATAACGCGAATTTTCCGTTCAGTAGTAACAGGGCCTGGGTGGGTGTTGTAGTCGAATCACGCACCGCTACACTTCGCAGCCCCGGAGGAAAGTCGAATCCATGCAAAAATGTATCATTCTTGTTCCGAAAACTCTTCAAGTATATTGAGCGTCGCGGTTTGCTAGTTTCTACACTCGCCCCACCCAGCTTGCGATCGAGCTCGCCGGTAGCGACCAACATCGAATCACGTAGCTGCTCCGCCGTCAGCCGCCGGACTCGCCACCGCCACAAAAACTGTTCTGC
>DNPC01000364.1 GCA_003501565.1 Planctomycetaceae bacterium
GCGCACGCCGGGAGAAACCACCAAAGTAGATCGCGCTATCGCTAGGCAGGTCGCCCCAGCGGTTCAACTGGCTGGGTGTGACCGGGCGGGGCAGGGAATCTGGGCTTGTGAACCGGAAAAACTGGTGATAAATTCTGTGATTCAGCTTAGGTTAAGCTCCGCGAGCCCAGCCACCATCTCGGGGTTGAGATTTCGCCGCGATAATCCATAAGTAGCGTCTACGACAGAGTTTAGAGAGTTTCAAGGGTCCCAAGTTATGTCAACCATGCGGCGAGCACCAACGGCCAAGAGTCGCGCCCGCAAGCGATCACGTATCCGCTCCAGAGCCAAGAAAAAGGATCCGTTGTTCGTCGATGGCAAGCGTCCACGTCCGATGTTCGTCGACTACAAGGACGTAGAAACCTTGAAGAAACTGGTCAATCGGCACGGCCGAATCGTTGGGCGCCGCAAGACCGGCTGCACAGCGGTTAGCCAGCATGCAGTCACAGCGGCCATTAAACGAGCTCGCTTCATGGCGTTGCTGCCTTACGTCGGCGATTGATCTCGGGTACTGCCCGAACGCTCTTTAGTAGCTTTTGAAGCCACTTCAAATCGCGTCATTCTTCGTAGGATGACGCTTTTTTCATGCGCGTCCGCGACCCCTGAGTTGCGTTCTCCCAGTGGAAGCCCGTGCCCGATTGATCCTAAAGGTAACCATTGCCAATGCCTAAAGTGTTCACGACCGCTAGACGTGTCGAGTTCTGCGAGACAGATGCGGCGGGTATCGCCCATTTCGCTTCGTTGCTTTGCTACATGGAGCAGGCAGAGCACAGCTTTTGGCGATCACTCGGTAAATCAGTCGTCGAACCGCTTGAAGGCGGCTACCACCTGAGTTGGCCACGCGTACACGTGTCCTGCGATTACAAGGGAGCCGCGAGGTTTGAAGACGAACTGACGGTTACGGTCGAGATCGAAAAACTCGGCACGAAGAGCATTACGTACCGGTTTACGATCTCCAGTCCCCAAACACCCGTTGCGGTTGGCAAAGTGGTCGCGGTGTGTTGCCGAGTCAAAGCGGGCGAGCCTCTCGAGTCGCAGCCGATTCCTCCAGAACTCAGCCAGCAGCTCCGCGAATTCGTGGCGGATCCGGAATAACCGAAAGCCAACAAAACGTTCGAATCGACGGAAGCGTCCTTTTACTGCAGCGTGCATCTGAGAGATCCAGCAAGTTGACCGACCAGCATCGAGACGAAAACGACACGCAGTCACAATCGCCGGATGATGCTTCTGCGCACAACGACCAAATCGCTGACTCTCTCAACGATGAACTGGAAAGCCTTGGGTATCTCGGCAGACTCATGCTACGTCTGACGATCGGCGCAGCCCAGCTGCCCGTAGAGATTCAAGAACGGCATGGGCAGTACGTGCTACAGCAACAAAATAGCGACGGAGGTTGGGCCGGTCGTGAAGGCGAAAGCGACGTCTACTACACTAGTTTTGCGTTGCGATCGCTAGCGATTCTGGGGCTGCTAGACGGAGACGTTGCTCGGCGGAGCAGCGAATTTCTGATATCGAGGATGAGTCGCAATGAGACGATTGTCGATCTATTGTCGCTGGTTTTCTCCGCAAAACTGATTGAGGCTGCCTGCGGTTTGGATTCCTTCACCCAGCAGCATGCTCAATGGCCCAAAAGATTGACAGAGTTGTTGGAACAGCTCCGCACAACCGATGGCGGTTACGCCAAGACGATCGAGGGGCATGCGGGCAGTACCTACCAGACATTCCTAGTGCTGCTCTGCTTGGAACTGATCGATACACCTGTGCCGAATCCAGATGAGGTTTATCGCTTTCTGATTAACCAGAGGCAACAGGACGGCGGTTTTTTGGAAATCCGCGTCGGGAAACGCTCAGGAACGAATCCTACCGCTGCGGCCATCGGAGCACTGAGAGTCTTGCGCCGGATTGAGCCCAAAATCGCCGATGAGGTTATCGACTTCTTGCTGGATGTTCAGACCGATGAGGGCGGATTTCGGGCCAATGGTCGCATCCCTGTGCCGGACTTACTCAGTACATTCACTGCCCTGGTCACTTTGACAGAGGTCAACGGACTTCACGAGATCGAAGCTGACAGTGCCTTGCGCTACGCTCTGAGTATGCAGCGATTGTCGGGTGGATTCTGCGGATTCGAATTTGATACCGCAGAAGATGTCGAGTACACCTTCTATGGGCTCGGTACGCTCGCCCTGCTTGCCTCAGAAGCAAGCTAGCTGCTTGATGCTGCTCAGCTAGTCGAGAAACTCAAGTTGCGCAAGAATAGCAATTCGAGCCATCTGCATGTCGGCGAGTCTGCCACATAGCTTGCCGCAGCCGAAAATGGGACACTAAGGAACGAGCTTGCGGGGTAAGGGCACGCACGTATCCCAAACGTCCAAGCGCTACTTTTGCTGATTCGGAAATACCTGCCGGAATTTCTCGACTTTTGGTGCCACTACTGCCACGCAGTAACCTGCACCGGGATTCCGGCGGAAATAGTCCTGGTGCTCTTCCTCTGCTTCGTAGAAAGTAGGTGCCGAAACCACCTCGGTAACGATCGGGTTTCGAAAGGCGCCGCTGGCATTCAGACCAGCAATAATCCGCTCCGCCGCATGCTTCTGTTCGTCGGTGTGGTACATGATCGTCGAGCGATACTGTGTGCCAACATCGTGCCCCTGGCGATTCAGCGTGGTTGGATCATGCGTGCGAAAGAACACTTCCAAGAGCTGTTCGAATGTCACCTGCTTGGAATCAAAGTGAATCTGGCAGACTTCCGCATGACCGGTTGAACCGGTGCAAACATCGCGGTAGCTCGGGTTGGGGACTTTACCGCCGGCATAGCCAGACACAACAGGCCCGACACCTTGCATCTCCTCAAAGACGGCTTCGACGCACCAGAAACAACCGCCGCCCAGGGTGGCCAAGTCATCGTATTCAGCAGCTTCATTCACGTCGCTAGCGCTCATTCTTGCGTGTCCTTCGATTTCTGTTTTAGCAAATCGCTGAGCTTCTTCAGTTTTGCGGGGATCACAGCACGGCAGTAGCCTTGTCCGGGATTGCGACGATAAAAATCCTGGTGTTCCTCTTCGGCGGGGTAGAATGTCGTGAGTTTCTCCAGAGTAGTGACCACTGGCCGTTCAAACTTGCCACTCGCATCGAGCTTCTGCATGAACTTCTTCACCTCTGCCAGCTGTTCTTCGCTGGAGTAGAAGATCGCGGACCGATACTGCGTGCCGATATCGTTGCCTTGACGGTTCAGTGTGGTTGGGTCGTGTGTCGCAAAGAAGGCATCCAAAATATCAGACATCGACAGTACATCGGGATCGTACGTGACTTCACACACCTCCGCGTGACCAGTATCGCCACTACAAACTTCCTTGTACGTCGGGTCTTTTAAATCTCCGCCCGCATAGCCGGAAATCACTGTCCCAACTCCGTCCATCTTTTCAAAGACCGCCTCGACGCACCAGAAACACCCGCCAGCCAAGACGATCTTGCGAGGTCCACTGGTTGAGCGAGTGCCTGCAAGCGTTTCAGTGCCCTCGGAGTCAGAGGAATCTCCGGCAGTATCGCTCGATGCACCTGCGCGGTAGCCAGAATTCGAACTCTCCGAATCCGATCTCTCCGATGCTGCTTCTTCTGAAGTTGGGGCACAACCCGAAATCAGGGCGAGCGCCGCAAGCACCAACGATACGTGCCAGGTTTTCGAGGAATACATGCTGTTCTCCATCATTTCCGCTGCTGCGTTTCCGCAACCGATTTCTTACGAATTGAAAGCCCTCCATTGTAGGCATTAGGAAATACGGACGTTAGAGCGGGTTCGATAGATCGGCTGCGCTTTACTTGATGCCATTGACCTGCTAATTCCGATGATCTATGGAACTGAGACAGTGCGTTGACTCGCTGTTCCAAAACGTACCTGCATCGGCCGCTGCCTCGCAGGCGACAACGCAGATGGGATGTATGAACGGAAACGACCATGCACAAGCTACTTCAAACGACACTTGGACTTATATCACCCGCTCAGGCGTTGGCTCTGACACCATCACCGCACAGAATGCGACCGCTCATCCATAGCTTAAGAGTGCTAGCATTTACCTCAATTGTGATGGGAGGTTCGTTGAGTTTTGGGCAGCGACGCGCTCAGGATGGGGCGACTGTTGGCGGTGTTGCCGGGGCCGTTATCGGTGGCATCATTGGCCACCAAAACGATGAAACCCCTGAAGGAGCGATCATCGGCGGCGCGGTGGGTGCAATTGCTGGTGGCCTGCTGGGCAAGGCGCAAGATCGCGAATTGGAACGACAACGCTACTACCAAAACCAAAACTACTATCGCCAGCAACAACAGGCATACGCCCGTCAACAGCAAGTCGTTGCCTCCGGGATTTCGACAGCCGATCTATCGGCGATGGTTCGGTCTGGCCTCAGTGAGACACTGATCGCAGGCCAGTTGCAACAGAAAGGTGTCCAACGTCGGCTGGAAGTCAACGAGATCATCGCGTTGCACCAGCAAGGGGTTCCCGATTCGGTGATTACCGCGTTTCAACAAGCTCCGCTGGCGACCCAGCTAGCTGGCCGAACGGCGTACACGCCAGCATCAACGGC
>DNPC01000506.1:0-782 GCA_003501565.1 Planctomycetaceae bacterium
CTGAAATTGCCCATAAAACCGCCGTTGAGCCAGCCGCTGAACTCCCAACCGGGTTGCTGGCAGCCACATGCCGAATCGCAGCCGTACCCGCTGTCGCATCCTCCATCAAAAACGCTGTCACAGTCAAACGAATCACAAGCAGATGAATCACAGGCAGATGAACCTGTACACTGCACGCCGCCTGCGAACGGTGCCGCGACACAGCCCTCATCACCACCAATCGGAGCAGACACCAGAGTCGAGGGTACATCCAAGACAGAGGTACCAAGATCGAAATAAGGGCCGTCGTCAATCGATTGGGCCATTGCCGTCGTGCTGATCATCATCAGCACAGCGGCGATCGTAAAATTCGCTTTCATATCCGTACTCAGCCGTAAAACCATGAGACTATTTGCTGCCTTCCGTGCTAGCAAATTTAAGCCTGCCATGCGCCGCTCCGAAACGTAAGCTGCTGCTCGCGGCGGCCGCTCTCCTCAAAGTCGACCACCGCCCGCGGTTCGCCGCAAGAGACTGTTCGGATCTATATCGACCAGCTAACAAACATACCTTTGCACCAAAACTATTCAACACGCACCAGCACACCGCCATCGTGGCATTGTTTCAATCAGGTAAACTGGACGAGGGGAACAAGAGCTTGCAACTGCGGTTTACCGAAAACGGGAACACCAAAAGCACTGCCTCTTGGGGATGAGCAGCCACCACTGTGACTAGACACGATCAGAATCACGTCCATTTTCGCTTCGCTCACGAAACAACGAGCACAGAACGTAGAACACAGAACG
>DNPC01000506.1:868-6003 GCA_003501565.1 Planctomycetaceae bacterium
GAACACAGAACGTAGAACACAGAGTTCAGGTTGCAGAACAATCGCGCGGGATCGGCAGACTAGGGCCGCGGATCAAATAAGCTCGCCGCGGTAGCGCATACAGTGTTTCGTTGCCACGGACTGCCAATCGAGTCGATCGCCTCCGGTCAGGCTACTTCGCCAGACGGTTTAACCAACCGGCTAAGTCTCTCGGCAAAGCCATCGTAAAGTCGAGTTGCTGCCCCGTCACCGGGTGTGTGAACTTCAGTGTATCGGAGTGCAAGGCCTGCCGTGGTGCACCGCTTTGGTCGCGACTTTGGCTCGCGATTGCACCTGGAAAGTACAGCCCATCGCCGCAGATCGGGTTACCAACTTCTGACAGGTGGATCCGAATTTGATGGGTACGTCCAGTTTCAAGACGCAGTCTCAGCTTGCTATAGCTCACATCTCCAGAACCAATCGGTTCAGCGGTAAGTAAATGTGTCACCGCCTTTAGAGCGCCTTCGGGAGCTTGGTCATCTTCGACTACTGCTGATCCGCGACGACCATCACCACGATCCCGAACCAAGTACGACTCGAGCTTACAGGGCTCGATTGTGCCATGGCAAACGGCGATGTACTGCCGTTCGATTCGGTGGCGGCGGAACATCTGGATAAGACCACTCTTCGCCGCATTTGACCGTGCAAAAATCATCAACCCACTGGTGTCGCGATCTAACCGATGCACCGGCATGATCTGCAACTCGGGCGGCAGCCATTTTGGATTGGCAACGACCGAATTCGTAAATCGATGTTTACCCTTACCTTGAATCCGACCACGGTTTAGGCCTTTGGGCGGTGGTGGTGGCCAAGAAATACGCAGCACTTTCGCAAGGACTCTTGGCAGCAGTTCCTCCAAGGTCGGTTGCAGTTGTTTGCGGCGAGCGGATAGATCTTTCTCAGCCTTATGCCGCACGCTGGTGATTCCAGCTGGTTTTTCAACCACAAGCAAATGTTCGTCCCAGTGCGCGAGGCGAATATCTGCAACGTCCACAGGCTTGGCATGCGGATTTTCGAGGAGCTTGATAACATCCCCCCCCTGTACCCTACGTGCTTCATCGAGGCACAGATTTCCATTGACCAGCACTCGGCGCTGAGCAAGCCACTTTTTTACTTGGCCCCACGAACGATCGACATTCAGCTCTTTAAGCGACGCGACGACTGTCAGGCCATCCAGGTCATCGGCCAGGTGATAAACGCGATCGCCAGTGTCGGTCATACGAACAGTTCGTCATCAATGAAGAATGCTTGGGCAAGCGAGTGAATACCAAGTATTCAAACTAGAAGGCAGAGTTTACCAAACCTCTGCCCGCTGACGACGCCCCTATCAGGCCCCTGCATACTGGTACAATCAGAACACAATGTGAGGTCGCACTGTAGACGGCCTACCGGTATCAAAGGCGCTCACTAAGGACGCTCTGGTCGGCGACGTACGCGTTTGTAAGAACTTCGTGGCCAGAACACCTAGCGGCTTCGAAACATCAACCGGTTTGTAAGCCGCATTTCTGTTCTTTGTAGCCCGCAATCTGTAGCATCGGGAAGTGTGCAATATTAGGAATCGCCAAGTACAACAGGTTGGCCGTTTGTTTGTACTTTTGAATCCGCAGATCGCTGATGGAGGTAATAGGAGCGATGACAATGACTGTGCTGCGGGAGGATGGATCGGCGGTTGGTCGCTGGCATCACGACGATGGTGATCGCTTAGTTTGCACACTTTGCCCTCGCGAGTGCAGCCTAAAGGAAGGTGATCGCGGCTTCTGCTTTGTCCGTCAACACTCAAGCGGCGAGATTGTTCTTTCTACCTATGGCCGCAGCACTGGTTTTTGTATCGACCCGATCGAAAAAAAGCCACTGAGCCATTTCTTGCCCGGTACTGCGGTGCTCAGCTTCGGAACAGCGGGTTGCAACCTGGGTTGTAAATTCTGCCAGAATTGGGACATCTCGAAATCGCGCGAGGTCGAGCGACTGAGCAGTCATGCGACGCCCAAGCAAATTGCCGCTGCTGCGAGTCAACATGGTTGCCACAGTGTGGCGATGACCTACAACGACCCGGTCATCTGGGCTGAATACGCGATTGACACAGCGCTTGCCTGCCGCGAACGCGGTATCGCGTCGGTAGCGGTAACCGCTGGGTACATCAACGATCCAGCTCGCCGAGATTTCTTCGCAGTAATGGGCGCGGCCAATGTTGATCTCAAAGCGTTCACCGAAGAGTTTTACCAAAAGATTACGTACTCGCACCTACAACCAGTGCTGGACACAATCAGCTACATTCATCACGAAACGGAATGCTGGCTGGAACTCACAAACCTCATAATCCCCGGAGCCAACGATAGCCCGGACGACTTGCAAAAGATGTGTGACTGGATCTTGTCAGCCGTAGGCGATAGCGTTCCGATCCACTTCACAGCATTCCATCCAGATTTTCGCATGACCGACCGCCAAAGAACCGATCCAGAAAGCCTGTGCGCAGCTATGGACTTAGCCAAGCGAACAGGCATACGATTCGCCTATGTCGGTAATGTGCATGATACCGATCGTCAAAGCACGTATTGCCCCGACTGCAATCAGCTCCTCATCAAGCGTGATTGGCACCAGGTTAATGAATACCACCTAACTCCCGATGGTCATTGCCCGAATTGCCACTACATCCTGCCCGGTCGATTCATTGAGAAGGCTGGAACCTGGGGCGCGCGGCGGCTGCCGATTGCGATGGGTCCGATGGCTACGCCAAAGGCCGCCAACCGTGCCGAAACAAGTTTGAAGAATATCAAACCACCCGATAAGCCTAGGCCGCTTGCGAGCCTACCGCCCGATCCATCTCCCAATCCCAACGCAGGAGAAATCCCAGTGAGCACAGATGCCAAGAGTCAACAGACCGCCGCTTCGCCAACCACCGCTCCCCCAAGCCCCCTTCAGATCGACAAACTCACCCCACAACACAAACAGGCCGTTGTAAAAGCAGCGGCGACTTGGGTTGCACAAGCTGTCGCCAAGCAACCAATCAAGATTGAGCCCGACAGCCTTGGACAGCTTACCCAACGCATTGTCATGGGGGCGTTCGTAACTCTCAAACGCGGCGAAACGCTGCGAGGTTGCTGTGGTGTCTTGGGTAAGCCGATGCCACTGGCCGGAGCGATTACATCCGCTGCCCAACGAACTGCAACTGACGATCGACGTTTCGCGCCGATCTCACCCAGCGAGTTGAAACACCTGTCACTCGAGGTCACTCTCTTGGGCCCCTTCCAAGAGATCCAAGCAAAAGGCCAGGAGAGAGCTGAGCACATTACCATCGGCAAGCATGGCGTGATGATCCGACGCGGCAAGAACAGCGGATTGTTGCTACCAAGTGTCGCGGTCGAAAACAACTGGGATGCTACCAAATTGCTGCAGGCCGTCTGCTCGAAAGCCGGTCTGCGCGAATCTGCCTGGGAGAGCGACGATGCCCAGATATTGATATTCCACGGCGAACCCATGGAAGGCGAAATGGCAGACCTGCTGCCAGCTAGCGTTCCAGAGGCCATTGCTGAACCCATATCGAAGGATGAACTGGAGGCCTACTCGCAACTAGCCGGCCAGAACATTGTCGCCATAAGCACCGGCGGAACACCTAGTTATGTCGCCGCCCACCTGACAGACCATACCGTCAATGCAATCGTTCTATCGATGCAATGGTCCCGCGATGGTGATGACGAGAACGCACCGCGGCAGGGCAACGCGCTACAGGTGTCGTTTCGCCCGGGCGTGCCACTCCAAAGCACGCTTTATCAAATGTGTCAGCGGGCAGCTCAGATGTTTCAACAAGAACGCTTCGTTGGCGAATTGAAGGTCGGACTGACACTCGGGTTTGACCCAGCCTTGCATGGCTTTGGCCAAAAAGCAGACCTAGAGGGAGTCAATACTGGTAGTCGCGCGGTCGTGATATCTGACCAACAGCACTGCGGATTCGCTTTCAACCCGGAAAAGAGTGCTGAAGAGTTGCGGGAGGATCTAAGGCGAAATCTTCCGGTCAGTAGCCGTGATGCCATGCTACATTCGTTGCATGTCGTTTCGACGCTACCTCACGTTATGAGCATCAACGCTCCCACACCGGTCGCCGCCCAGGGCGCTCGTCCGGCCGCCGTAGCAGGCAAATTCTATCCGGCTGAGGATGCCGCGCGACGCGGATTGGTCGACGGGCTGTTAAGTGCTGAAGCTCAGGCTGCTAGCAACCCACTGGCGATTATGGTGCCTCACGCAGGTCTAAAATACAGCGGCAAGATCGCTGCTCAGGTGTGGCAGAGCATCCAAGATCTAGACAACCGCACACTGCTAGTGATCTCCCCCAAACACACGCGTCAAGGCGTCAATTGGTCGGTTTGTCCATTCGACGCCTGGCGTCTATCCTCATCGTGCAGCTTCGAAACCGACGCGCAGCTCCGCGACGCAATCGCCGAAGGCCTAACCTCCGTTGAACTGGATGCCGGAGCACATGCCCAAGAACATGGTATCGAGGTCCAGCTTCCGTTGCTTGAACGCGTTGCGCCGAATGCCAAGGTTGTCGGGATGGCTATCCAGGGCGGTAGCTGGGAAGACATCTGTACCGCCGCACGTGAACTGGCAGCCGTGATCGAACAACAGGATACTCCGCCGCTGCTGGTCATTTCTAGTGACATGAATCACTACGCGTCGGACGAAGAGAACCGCCGGCGCGACCGCCTGGCACTCGACGCCCTAGCGACGGGCAACCCCGAGGAACTGAACACGGCATGTATCGACAACGATATATCTATGTGCGGCCGGGTACCAGCGATGTTGGTCATGCAAACCCTGGCCGAACTCGGGCTGAAATTCACCGTGACCGAGACCGGGTACGCGACCAGCGCGGAGTCAAACGGCGACAAGAGCCAGGTGGTTGGCTACGCAGGGGCCTTGCTCGAACCAGCGTAGCAAGATGGATGGAGCGAGTGCCTATAGCCGGATTAGTTTACTATTCGGGCCAACGCGTAGCCGAGTCTCCACAACCTAGCTGCGTTTCTCCAAGACACGCAGGTTCGGATTTCGCCAGTCTCGCAGAGATAGATTCACCAGTCTCGGAGAGATAGATTCGCCAGTCTCGGAGAGACTGGCCTACGTGG
>DNPC01000758.1:0-2122 GCA_003501565.1 Planctomycetaceae bacterium
CGAAGACTTCGGTATTGGTCGAAAGTTCATCAACGGTCGGGGCTTCTCGGTGGATTGCCCAATGATCGTCCGCGTCGACAGGACCTCGCTGGTCGACCGGTTCACCGAGAACATTGAAGACGCGTCCAAGCGTAGCCTTACCTACCGGTACTGAAAGCGGTTTGCCAGTGTCGACACAATCGAGGCCGCGCTGGAGGCCTTCGGTGCTACCAAGTGCAACACAGCGAACGCGACCACCGCCGAGGTGTTGTTGGATCTCACCGGTCAAGTCGATCTTGACACCCTTCTGTTCGGTTTGGATCCGCACGGCGTTGTAGATCGGTGGAAGCGACTTCTCATCGAACTCGACGTCAAATGTGGAGCCGATGACTTGGGAAATGCGACCAACGTTGTGTTCTGTGGCTGTCGACATTGGTTATCCTCGGATGGATCTTGCAGATCTTGGTTAAGATCGTTGGTTGTGTTATGCGTTCGGCGGAAGCGTCTAGCCTTCGAGGGCTTCGACGCCGCCGATGATTTCCATGATTTCCTGGGTGATCTTCGATTGGCGAGCACGGTTGAACGTCATCGAAAGTTGCTTGATGATCTCACCAGCATTCTCGGTGGCACTCTTCATCGCGATCATTCGGGCGATCTGCTCGCTGACCGCTGCATCCAAGAAGCACTTGAACAGTTTGACCCGAAAGCTAGCCGGAACGACTTCTTCCAAGATCGACTCTGCCGATGGCAAAAACTCAAAATCTTGATTGGTTGAGTTCTCAGGACTGCCTGCAGAATCGGAATCACCTTCCGCGGCTGGACTCGAGAGTGGCAGCAGCGTTTCGACGATTGCTTCTTGTCGAGCCGCACTAATGAATCGTGTGTAGGTGACGTCGAGTCGATCGATTTTTCCAGCGATGTACTCTTCCATCAGGCGATCGGCGATCAACGCGACTTCTTCAAAGGCGGGCTCATCTTCAAAATTGGTGTACGATTGGTTCACGGGCACACCACGAAACTTCATGGCTGCAATGCCGCGTTTTCCGCTGATTTCGAAGTTTACCTCGGACGTACTCTTCAGTTCGCTTAGCCGGGTCGTCGCTGCTCGAATGACCGCGCCGTTGTAACCACCGCACAGCCCTCGATTACTCGTAAGCATCATGACAGTAGCGTTCTGCACTGTCGGTCGCTCTGCGAGCAAAGGGTGAGAGACTTCCAAGCCAGCAGCGGCTAGGTCGCGAACGATCTGAGTGATTCGTTCGGTGTAGTCGTTCGCCGCCGCAGCCCGATCCATCGCCTTCTTGAACCGCGCGGTGGCAATCAATTCCATCGTCCGCGTGATCTTGCGAATGTTCCGGACGCTTTTGCGTCGCTTGTCTAGTTCTCTGATGTTGGCCATGGCGGTGCCTTGCTACTGGTCTGCAAGCGGGGCTAAGGGAAACGCTGCAGTCTCGATGATCTTCGACTAAGCGGGTTTGTAGCCCTTCTTGAATTCCTCGATAGCGTCTTTGATTCGCGCTTCGACCTCGTCGGTGAGATCCTTGGCCTCATCGAGCTTCTTGACAACATCTTCCTTGCGATCGTGCATGAACTCGCGAAGTTTGCCTTCGAAGTCTGCGATGCTTTCAACGGGAACATCGTCCATGAAGCCGCGAGTAGCAGCGTAAATGACGATGACCTGATCAGTCACGCTTAGCGGCTCGTAGAGCGGCTGTTTGAGCAGTTCGACCATTCGGTAACCACGATCTAGGCGTGCTTGGGTGGCCGGGTCGAGGTCAGTACCAAGTTGTGCGAAGGCTTCCAGTTCACGGAATGATGCGAGGTCAAGACGCAGACCGCCGGCGACCTTCTTCATCGCCTTGATCTGGGCCGCACCACCAACTCGAGAAACCGAAATACCTGCGTTCATGGCGGGCCGAATACCCTTGAAGAACAGGTCAGGCTGGAGGTAAATCTGTCCGTCGGTGATTGAGATAACGTTTGTCGGAATGTAGGCCGAAACCTCACCCTCGAGTGTTTCAATGATTGGTAGGCTGGTCAGTGAACCGCCGCCCAGTTCATCGGATAGCTTGGCAGATCGCTCGAGCAAACGACTGTGGCAGTAGAAAACGTCACCAGGATAAGCTTCACGTCCAGGAGGACG
>DNPC01000758.1:2188-2668 GCA_003501565.1 Planctomycetaceae bacterium
CCAGGATAAGCTTCACGTCCAGGCGGACGACGCATTAGCAGCGACAGTTCCCGGTAGGCGGTTGCTTGCTTACTCAAGTCGTCGTAGACAACCAACGCATGCTGGCCGTTGAACATGAAGTGTTCAGCCATCGCCGTACCTGAATAGGGAGCGATGTACTGGAGTGGAGCAGGAGCACTCGCGCCTGCCACGATAACTGTGGTGTAGTCCATTGCTCCGTACTTACGAAGCGTTTCGACTACGAGAGCAACTGAGGAGTCCTTCTGACCAACGGCGACGTAGAAGCACTTAACGCCGGTGTCTTTCTGGTTCAGGATGGTGTCGATCGCGACGGAGGTCTTACCAGTCTTTCGGTCACCAATAATCAGCTCACGTTGTCCACGACCAATGGGGGTCATTGCGTCGATGGCTTTGATGCCCGTTTGCAGCGGTTCATGAACGGGTTGCCGCTCAGATACGCCGGTAGCGATCACCTCAACG
>DNPC01000846.1 GCA_003501565.1 Planctomycetaceae bacterium
CGAGACCACGGCGTCGTCTTCGAGCACGATCAATGGGCGGTCATTCTGGATGGCTTGTTTCCAAAGTGAACGATGCGAAAGAGCATTGCCAATTGCACCCAGTGTCCAGTCGGCGTCAGCGGTAATCAATCCCGCCTCGAAAAGCTCGCGGCGGTTGATCTGATGTCCATCCACCGCGTGGCACACCTGCAGTTCAAACGCGACACGACGATTGTGAGCAATGAATGCATCCAACCTGTCGGGGGTTCGAGGTAGCGTGAGTACTTTGCAGTCAAACATCGTGAGCTTCAAGGGAAAAGCGGCGTGCGTACATCAGTGCACAGGGCTCTAGGCGTAGTGTTGGGGCTAGCGTGCTGGCGAAGGCTAGGGCAGGGAAACTGTCTGATCGGCAATCCGCGCTCTTTTAATAGCGCGGACCATTCCACCGCGTTGGGGCTGGAGTCCAGGAATAACTCAAAAGTGTGGGTTACTCGGTTACGACGACGTATCCAAAACAACTGGGTTTGTGTCTGAACTTGATTGAATTGACGCCGCAGTCGTCATAATCCGAATCATCGATACGGTTGCAGTAGCAGCATCGGACCGGACCTGCGAGGCAAGCTAGCATTGCCTTCGCGGGGCCCGATGCAATCATTTCGAAAAAGTGGAAGCAAGTGGCATGGATTGTCTAAAGCTTTGCGATCACTCAGCCGACCACTGACTATGGTGCGGTCTCCTAGCCGCCCGCGGATCACGGATGATCCTGATGTTACGACAGCATGGACGGATATTGCCCCATGCGCGTTTTGACTCAGTATTCGTGGAACCGCGATGACCCAAGAACGCAAAATCGAGTTTGATATCGAGGCACTCGTTCTCGCAGCGATTTGCGTCTTTATGTGGCTCAGTCTGCTTAGCCACAGTCCGGCTGACCGTGTCTCTGGACTGGCTGAGAGCCTGTACACTTATCTGCCACTTGCGCCGGAGGTGTACCCGGCCAACATCGAACTGCAGAACACCTGTGGCTGGTTTGGCGCTCTCGTTTCACGCCTGCTACTGCAAGCACTTGGTGCAGGTGCTTTCTTGGTCGTCACTGGTTTGACGGTACTGACGGTCTGGATGTTCCGCGTCCAAAGCAACTATGTTCGAGCTTCCCGGCAAATCGGCTGGACGCTTGTCATCGTGGCGTTCACGACCTTTGTGGCGGTTCTCGACATAAGATTGCCAACGACTCCATTAATCGGTCCCGGCGGGTATTTGGGAGCGATGACATCCACCTGGCTTCACGAACACTTCGCCATATTCGGAAGCCTGATTCTCACGTTGACTGTTCTCCTGACCGGTCTTCTGCTGAGCACCGATTATGTCGTTGTTCGAGCAATTTATAAGGCGTTGTTCAGTAGCGCGACGGTGGCGGGTGCTGCTGCGGCTGCGACCAAGAAACGCGTCCGCATTTCTGCACCGCAGCGTCGTGTGATCACCGATGTTGAAGACGGTGTACGGCTCGAAGGCGAAGATGATGAGGAAGGCTATCCTGCGCTCAAAATTCGGCAAAAGCCACGAACATCGGAAGCTGCCGAAGAGGAAGAGGATGAAGTCACCGGCGAGGAGGTTGATGATGAACCCCAAGCCGCGCCCGGTGGCTTGCTTGGCAAGGCGAAAGCGATGGTCAGCAGCGCCCTTGGGACCAACTCTGCAGACGACGTCGAGGCTGAAGAAGAGTTGGACGACGAGGTCTACGAAGAAGAGGACGCTGAATTTCGAGAGGTAGCCGTAGGCGATGAACTCGTCGTGGCACGAACCGACGAAGCCCACGAGGGGGCTCCGACTCCTGCCGGACCACGTGTCACAGCTCCAGCCAAGAAGAAAAAGAAAGCTCCAGAACCAGAACAAGATGATTCGCTGGCGATGCTTGACGACACCAAGCTACCCGACGGTGCTGAGGAGTACGTGTTGCCGGGCATCGATCTACTGCTGGAGAGTGATGATGTCGACTATGAAACCCAAGCGGTTGAAGTCCGGCGCAAGGCCAAAATCCTAGAGAAGACTTTCAAGGACTTTGGATTCAATGTACGCGTTGTCGAAATCGAGACGGGGCCAGTAATTGCACAATATGAAGTTGAGCTCGAAGCCGGGCTACGACTTTCCAAGATCACAGGCCTTTCTGACGATCTGGCGATCGCGCTGCGCGTACCCAGCGTCCGGATTGTCGCGCCGATTCCCGGCAAGAATACGGTCGGTATCGAGGTTCCGAATGAAACCCGGCAAGTCGTCCGGCTGCGCGAGGTGATTGAAGAGCAGACCTCGAAGATGCGGAAAAGCAAAATCCCGCTGTTCTTGGGTAAAGACGTGTCGGGTAACGCGCTCGCTGCCGATTTGGCGACTCTGCCTCACCTGTTGATTGCAGGGCGTACTGGTACGGGTAAGTCGGTGGCACTCAATGCGATCATTGCATCGATCCTGATGACTAAGAAACCCGACGAAGTACGGATGTTAATGATCGACCCCAAAATGGTCGAGCTAAGCGGCTACGGTCGTTTGCCGCATTTGATGCACCCAGTTGTAACGGACATGAAGAAGGCCGAAGCGATTTTGGCATGGGCCGTCGACAAAATGGAAGAACGCTATACCCTGCTCGCTAGGGCAGGCGTGAGGCACTTGACTAGCTACAACGAGCTGGGACGCGAGGAGATCTTGGATCGCCTCAAGCCCGAGACCGAAGAAGAAGCCGAAGCCATTCCAGATCACTTGCCGTTCATCGTGATCGTGGCCGACGAAATGGCTGACCTGATGATGACGGCTGGGAAAGAGGTAGAGCAGCATATCATTCGCCTGGCTCAGAAGAGCCGGGCGGTGGGGATCCACTTGATCCTGGCCACGCAGAAACCTACCGTCGACGTCATCACAGGGTTGATCAAGAGTAATTTGCCAGCACGAATTTCATTCCAAGTAGCGAGCCGCACCGACAGCCGTGTAGTTTTGGATGAAATGGGGGCAGACAAATTGCTAGGCAACGGTGACATGCTCTTCCTTTGGCCCGGAACTAGCATGCTCTTGCGTGGGCAAGGTACCTACCTGAGTGATGAAGAGATCAACTCCATCGTGGATCACTGCAGCACCGGTGAGCAGAATTTCGTAAACGAACTAGTGAACCTGAAGGTCAAAGAAGAAGGCGACGAGGATGCGGTCCCAGGGGCACTGAAGAAACGCGACGAACTGTACTCTGCGGCAGTAGATGTCGTTGTTCGGGAAGGTCGCGGAAGTTGTTCGCTGCTTCAACGTGCGCTAGGAATTGGTTACGGTCGTGCCGCCCGCTTGATTGACTACATGGCAGAAGACGGCATCGTCGGCCAATACGCTGGATCGCAGGCCCGCGATGTTCTGTTGAGCGTATCTGATTGGGAAGCGATGCAGAGCGGCGAAGGTGGGGGCGACGATGCGGCTCCTCCCGCAGCGCCAGCCAAACCGGCGAAAAAAGCAAAG
>DNPC01000390.1 GCA_003501565.1 Planctomycetaceae bacterium
GGCAAGCCAGACAGGTTTTGCGCGGACTTCGTCGTCGGCTCGTCGCGTCAAAAACCCCTGGCCAAACGCGGAACCCAGGACGATGCCCATGTCGTTGTTTCCAGCAGCCGGAATTACGTCTTCCGCAGCTTCGCGAAAGAGTACGTTGTAGTTGAACGCTGTCAGCACAACATCAAATCGGTTACTTCCGATGAGCGATGACATCTCGGTGACAGTGGTTCCGGCGAGGCCCGTGTAACGAATCTTTCCGGCGGCCTTCAGTTCGTCCATCAGCTCCAGAGCGGGCCCTTCCAGCGGATCGTAGCTGGTCCACCACGGATATTGCTGAGGACGGTCGGGTTCGTGGACCATCAGGATGTCGATGTGCTCCCGTCCGAGCAGCCGCAGACTTTCGTCAACGGACTGACGCAGCCCGTTGATGTCCTGCGGGTCAAATGGCTGTGGTCGACCGCCGAGTTTTGTCGTGATCACCAGCGGGGCATCAATGCCTGCGATGGCCTCGCCAACCGTCTTTTCACTGTCGGCATAAGCAGGAGCGGTGTCGATGGCATTAACGCCAAGCTCAATGGCACGCTGCATGATACGCCGTGTTTCGGCCACGCCGCCGGCCAGCGAGGACGTGTACAGCCCGCCAATTGAGAGAACGCTGACGTCGAGTTCTGTTCGACCCAGTCTTCGTTTTTCCATGGGGTGCTCCGCTGCGGATATTCGTAGAACTTGTTGACGCGTCCTTCAACACTGTGGATTGCCGACAACTTCCAACACTATCGGTGGGTCATCAGATCACTGGTTGCAATCGCTGTGACGATATCTTTCAGGCGGAAGTCTGCTCCTGCGGTGTCATCGAGAATCGATTCCACTATGCCGAAGTCCGCTGCCGTAAGTCGGCGTCCTTTGGCGTATTCCGCAACCAGGACGATCAGGTTCCGTGCAAACGGTCGGATGTCTCTCGTCAGGATCTGTTTGAGCTCAGCGACATCCGCGAAGTCTTCACCGAGGTAGTTCCCCTGCGTGCTCACCGACTGGGTCTTCGAGTATCTCGTGCGATAGCGGCCGATGGGGTCGTAGGCTTCGAGAGCGAATCCAAGTGGATCCATTCTACGATGGCATTCCATACATGCTTTGTCGCTGCGATGCTTTTCCAGCAGGTCCCGAACGGTCTCCGCTCCGTTCAGGTCCGGCGTAATCGCCGGTACTTCTTTGGGGGGCGGCGGTGGCGGCGTTCCCAGGAAATCTGCGAGCACCCACACGCCACGCTCGACAGGTGACGTTTCGACACCGTTGGCACTCAACGTCAGAATACTGGCATGACCCAGAAGTCCACCACGTTGTGCATTCGGCGGGAATTTAACCCGCACAAACTCTTTGTCGTTCTTGCGGAATGGCACGTCATACAGACTGGCGAGACCGGCGTTTATGAAGGAATAGTCTGAGTCAATGAAATCAGCAACGCCGCAATTGTTGGCGAGAACGTGGCGGAAATATCGCCGTGTTTCCTCAAGCATCGCTGGTTCCAACCGGTCTTTGTAGTACGCCCGAAACTCCTTCGATTTTCCGTCCGGCGGCATCGTTCCCAGCTTGTCGAGCGACAGCCACTGGTCAGCGAAGCTGTTACAAAACCGAGTCGATCGCCTGTCGTCCAGCAAGCGTTTAACCTGCTGTCTGAGCACCGTCGGTTCTTTGATTTGGCCTGAACGTGCGAGTCCGAGCAGTTCGTCGTCAGGCATCGTGCTCCAGAAAAAGTAGGAGAGACGGTTTGCCAGTTCGAAGGAATCAAGTTCGCCGCTGCCTTCCCGGAGATAGAGGAAGTCCACGGAACTCATCATGGACGCGAACGTTCGGATTGTCGCTTCGTGCCATGTCGTATCGGCGGCACGCTGGCGTTCGAGAAACTCCATGTACAGAGCGAGCTCAGCCTGATCAACGTCCCGCCGAAACGCTCGACGAGCAAACCGAGTCACGGCTTCCTCCCGCACGGCCGGATCAGCGAGGTTGGGTATCTCATCGGAATCGAAAGTTGTACGGATTGATTCAGGCGGCCATTCGTCGAGGAATGGTCCTTCAATCCGAAACTTCGTGATTCGAATCCCCGGCCCGCGGTAGGGCTGCTTCATTGCAGATGCAGCGATCTTCCGGCGGCGAATGTTGGAGCGAACCTGTGTGATCGGTTTGCTCGAGCCATTGACGAATGAGAAATACGGAAAGTGATCTTTGTCGATCCACGTGTCGAATGTGAAGCTCTGATCGACGTCGTCTTTCAGTTTAAAAGTCTTCAGCAACTGAGCTTCCCCGGAGACGCTGGCAGCCGCATCCTGTTTGACTCCAAAACCCATGATCGCCGGCCCGTTCGCCGGAGCGAAACGAACGGGGTAGAAGTCTCGATCGACCGCCGCCGCCGTCACCGTGATACGATAACGGCCGGGAATCTTCATCGTGCGAGTGGTACCGCCGTCATACACCATTGCCTTGCCACCGCTGCGGCAAATGACGTGGTTCCTGCTGTTGTTGATATAGCGACCACCGCCGACGCCCTTCATTCTTCCAACGTTGACATTGACCGCGCGAACATCCGGCCGTGAGGTGGCTGCGGTAAACAGTGCATGCCGCAGACTCCTGTCAGCGGCTTGCATGTATTCCATCAGCAGTTCATTTGAGATTACGAGCGACTCGGCCGACGTGTCAAAGCCTTCATCGACTTCGTCATCGTAGATGTATTCGCCCGGATCGAATGTCCCCTTGTGCAGCCCAAGCAGGTCACGCACGGTGTTGGCATACTCGCGTTTATTCATGCGGCGCAGGCCCGGTGCGGTGACTTTTGAATTGGCAGTGGCCAGTTTCAACACGTGCTGTTTGAGTTGTCGGCGCTCTTCCGACGATGGTTGCGGTTGATCGTCAGGAGGCATTGAGCCGCTGGCCAGTTGTTCGTAAACCGCTTCGAACGTTATGGAATCCAGCGTCGAAAGGTGGTCAAGTCGAACGTCTCCCTTTTGTGTCGCTGACCCGTGGCACTGGACGCAGTATTTCCGGACGAGCGGCTGAATGCCGACGTGGTCGTCCTGTGCCACAGCAATGGCGGGAAACAGGAAGCAGGTGATCGTGAGAATTGGTTTCATGAATTCGTATCGGGGCATCCTGCCGCCGTTTTTCAGGTCGCTGTTCGCGGCGGCAGGTGGCCGCCGA
>DNPC01000263.1 GCA_003501565.1 Planctomycetaceae bacterium
AGGCGGCGATGAGGGAGCGGCCGCTACGTGACTTAATGAAAGCCGCCGATGCTCTTGGACCCGCTCGAGATTTTCTGGGCGCCGTTAGTAGCGGTGACGCAATCCGCCTGATTGCTGAGGTGAAGAAAGCCAGTCCGTCCAAAGGGCTGATTCGTGCAGATTTCGATCCTGTCGCGATTGCCAAACAATACGAAGCGGCTGGAGCTGCGGCAGTTAGCGTATTGACGGATCGTGACTATTTCCAGGGGTCTCTCGAGTACTTGGAAGCTGTTTCAGCGGCCGTTTCCATCCCAGTACTACGCAAGGACTTCGTGGTACACCCCTATCAGATTTATGAAGCGCGAGTTGCCGGCGCCGATGCAGTCTTGCTAATTGCAGAGTGCCTCAGTCGCCAGGAACTTAGGGGGCTCTATCAGTCAATAACCGATTTGGGAATGACCGCGTTAATCGAGTTATACCGTCCACAAAACTTGGACAATGTGTTGAATACAGGGACGGAACTGATCGGCGTCAACAACCGCGACCTATCCACTTTCGAAGTCGACCTTCAACACACTTTACGGCTTCGTGAGCAAATTCCCGATGACAAAGTCGTTGTTGGTGAGAGCGGTATCGTGACGCGCGAGGATGCCTTGACGCTTCAAAATGGTGGCGTGCACGCAATGTTAGTCGGCGAATCCCTGATGCGACAAGATGATATTGCGGCTGCGGTCCACCAGCTGCTAGGCACCACGGTAAGCTCTTAAGTTGCCCAAAGGCAACTATCAACTTGACGCCGCTGCTTGCCTTCCGCAGTGTCTGCCGTGCACGGCGGTAATCTGGCGAGGCGTTTCCTGGCGAGGCGTTTCCTGGCTAGGTGATTCTTGGCTGGGTGATTCTGCTGAACGTTTTTGACAAGCTCGCACGTTGGGCTCACAAACCGAATGGATTGTCACCGAAATCGATGGTCGGGACCGAGTCGTTGGATTCAGGCCCGCTCTTATCCTGGGGGGCCTGCTCGACTCGGTCATCCAGACGCTTTTGGTGCATTTCGATGTAAGAACCTTCCGTTACTCGATCCTCATGAGCGTCGCCCGTTTTGACCACAATTGCGCTTTCGGACAGTAGGTGTTCCGCTTTGACGTTGATGCCAAAGCATCTCGTTTGGCACAATCCGCAACCAACGCACTTCTCGGCTATCACCAGCGGAGCCAAGAATCCAGTACCTGGAATTGGCAGCCCGTTGTCATCAACCTCGGTACCGACTTGCTGGTATTCAATTGCGTCGTATCCGGCAGCCTGGCATTCCACCACGCAAAGATCACAGTCACTGTGCCCTGCCAATGGAAGGCAGGTTGACTCGTTAACTACCGCAAGCCCCATTCTGGCGTGCCGCTTTTCCTCTAACGCAAGAGCGCGAATCGCGCCGGTCGGGCATACTTGCCCACATGCGTTGCAACTGGATTCGCAGCCAGCCCAATCGGGCCGAGCAACTGGCGTCCAGAGTCCTTCTAGACCTTGATCAAATCCCTGTACCTGCAGCACGTTGTTCGGGCATACCTTGAAACACTCTCCACAGCGGATACACATCTCCAAAAAATCTTGCTCCGGGACGCTACCTGGTGGACGAATCGGAGTGGGGATTTCTCCAGAGGTGTCCGACAAGCCTGCCCCCCAAGCCTTCGTTGCGACTGCGGTCCCGATACCTCCTGTCACGGCCGCCGCCGCGCCACCTGCCAAACTTAGAAATCCGCGACGGCCGATCGGGGTTTCGCCTGTTGGCGGATCATCGATCACCTTAAGCTCTACTACGTTGTTGCGTTCAACGAATTTTATTGCATGGGTTGGACACACTCCGGCGCAGGTTTGGCACAACGTGCAGTCGGTTACGCGAGTTGTAAAGTCAGCCTTAATCGCATCGAAGGGACAAACCTCGACACATTTGTTGCAGTGAATGCATGACGATTCCACTTTCCGTTCCGTTACCCGGAACAGGTTTCCCAGCGAAAAAGTCGCCCCACTTGGACACACATATTTGCACCAAAAGCGTGGTTGCAAAAACCCAAGGCTCAAAACACCGACAAACATGAGAAGCGAGACCGCATGTCCCCAACCCATGGAGGGAACCAAGTGTGCGCCACGCAGGAGGGCCGTTTGGGCTGGATCGATGACCATCAAGCAAGCTCGTGTAATGACCGGTATCGCAGAGAAGAAACCGGATACCAATACACCACATATTGCGGATACGAGCGTTCCGAGCAGCAGGTAGTATTTGATGTGCACCCACCAACCGTCACGTTGTACTCGCCAACGTGTTACACGACGCCCGACCAGCCAATCGAACAAGTCGATAGTGGTTCCCAGCGGGCACAGGTAACCACAGAACCCGCGAGGGATAAAAATGCAAATGGCCAGGATGATTCCAGCACATGCGAGGGACCATACCCAGCTGCGCGAAGCGATCGCGGTGGATAAGCTGACCAATGGATCAATGGCCAAGAAAAACTCCGCCGGAATGGGCTCCTTGGCAGCTAAGTTGTCGGCGTAGTGACGTGGCCACTGGTTAGGCTTGCGTTCATGGATTTCCCAGGTGGCCAAAGGGTCGGACAACAATCTGTCAAAAATCTCAGCGGGCAGTTCGCCTGCTGGCCCGAGCTCCACTGAGCCCAGCTGAATTCGAGAAACGATCATCGGTGCCGAAACGAATTCGGTCTGTCCTGGCTGCTCCGGGATGACCAGATGTACACCTGAACCATCCAACGCATCAATGCGGTCGGTTACTTGAGGTTCTGCCTGAACGAGAGTGACGGCACCGGTCTCTTGGTCGATCTGACTGACCTGCCAGTTGGTCCATTCTTGACCGGGGGGGAGTGGTCTGGCATCGTAGGGCCAGCATGAATAGACGAACAGTCCCAGAAAAGCGAGCAAGCAGATCGTTTGAATTGCTCGGCGGACCGGAGCCGCCTGCCAAGAAATCCCCAACTTGCGAAGGCTGCGCCGGACTCTACCTCGCCGTTTCGTAGCTCTATCTGAGAACGCGTTTGCAGGCAGAACCAACTCTGCCAAACGGTGAACCGAACCGTTAGTATCGTTTTGCGCTGGCTTGGGTGTCGACTTCCGCAGAACGGGCAGATACCAATCCAAACGCAAGCTGGCTGGTGATCGCCACGGGTTGAATCGATGACTGAGCCACGACAGGATGATGGCGAGACCGACAATCGTAAGGCCTGCGATCGTTACGACAGACCAGTTGTTCAGAGCGCGGTCTGCCAGGACGAAGTATTCAGTAGAGGCCTGAAATAGAATGTCGATCGTTACTTTGCTCCTTTAGCAAGTGCCTTGGCCGTTGCGTTGACGATGGCAGCAGAAGTAATCGTTGCCCCGCTAAAACCGTCAATGCCGACCACGGATTGCTTTTCCACGATCTGTTTCGGCGTGTCGCGGAGTGATGCGTAGAATTGCTTCTCTTTGTGATCAACCACGCGTACCGACTCAATCTTCTTGTTGCGGACGCTCACTTCAATTTCGAGCAAGCCGTTGTAGCCGGTGCTCGATTCTCGATACTTGCCGTCCGCGACCTTGCTTACGTCAGCTTTCTCAGCAAGCTTGATCGCTTCGATGCTGTCTTGGGCGCGTCCTACGTAGCGAGCTTGGTAGTCCTTGTTCCGTGCCTTGTTGGAGTTGATTACACGCTCGTAGAATTGGATCGCCTCGTCATTGCGGCTAATGTTCCGAAGTGCATCTCCGGCCAATAGGCAAACCTCGGGTTCAGCTTGTGTTCCCATGTACATACGAGTGAGCCGGAGTGCTGAATCGGTCTCTCCCAATTCGGCAAGAAGCTTAATTGCACCTGGTGGCAAGCGTCTTTGCCGCAGCATCTGCATCGCCATGTCACGGCTGCCGAGCTGAAAATAGCACTCGGCCAGCATCACGCCGCCTTCATCTTGGATGTTAACCTGGGCTTGCTCAAACCAGTAAGCGGCGCGGGCGTAGTCTTGGAACAAATGGAAGTACATTCGCCCGAGTGCCTTCTGGTCACGTATCAAGAGTTGCCGATCGTCTTGGTGAGAGTCTATGATTGTGGTTACCAACTTGACACCCATTCGCCAGCGACTGGGGTTCGGGTTCACTATGTCCCAAATGTACTGTCCCACATTGACCTGGTTGTTCCAACCGTTCTTGGGCGGTTTTAGCGGCCAATCCATATCCAATGAGTTCGGAACGGACAATTTAGTGGACGCCAACCAACGTGGCGGCTTGCTCCCTTCCTGCTGGATCAGATTCTTGATCTCTTCCGGCGTGAGGTTTTCTGCATCTGCTTTTCCACCAGCTCCATCCAGTTTGGGTGTCAGTACATGTCGCTTGCCGCGAATCGTCACTGCATGGACTTCCGCGAACCGGTAAGTTTTTTGTACTGTCCGTCTACCGACGCGAGACCGAAAATCAAATTCCTTTTGATCGGCCCGTATTCCCGTAACCTGGCCTTGAAGAGTTGCACCCGTCAGGAACTCGACCGTATCTCCGTTTACCTGGGTGCTCAGCAGAAACAGCGCCGCAAGCACTCCAATGCACCGTTTGGGTGATGACATAATTGTTTCCGTTAGCCGAACAATTGTAAGAAGAGAAATCGTGGCAGGCAAAAAAGCTAATGATGCAACTCGAGGATGCAATTCATTAGGGAATCTGGAGTCGCTGGGCGCGGTTTCATTATACCCGTCGGTTCCAAAATTTTCCGCCTGGACCATAATAAGTTCCCACAACGAATCTTTGTGAAGGCTCAGAATTGTGAGTTCTATTGACGATCAGCGCGAGTTGCCGACCTTTAATTCCGCCGGCTTAGCACCTGCGATCGCGCAGGATGCAGACACCGGCGAAGTGCTTATGATGGCATGGATGAACCAGGAGGCCTGGGAAGAGACGCTGCAAACACGGCGCGTCGCTTATTACAGTCGTTCACGCAAAGCGCTATGGCGCAAGGGCGAGCAGAGCGGACATGTGCAAGAGTTGGTGGAGGCACGGGTAGACTGCGATGCCGACACAATTCTACTGAAGGTCAGGCAGGCCGGAGCCGCCTGCCACGAGGGCTTTCGCAGCTGTTTCTTTCGACGTGTCGCTGATGACGGGAAGTGGGAGGTATGCGAAACTCGGCTCAAGTCGCCTGATGAAATCTACGGACATTGACGCGTTGCCTAGAGCATCGCGAAAATCGCACTCTCAACCGCCCCACCGCCGTCTCGAAATAGGAGTGCTTGGTGACTGTCCTTGCTCAAACGGATGTACCTGCCCAACCTCGTTTCCGTGGCATCATACCACCACTGATTACGCCTCTGCGAGACCGTGACACCCTAGATGAAACTGGCCTGGAGCGTTTGCTGGAACATGTCATCAGAGGCGGCGTGGAAGGCGTGTTTATTCTGGGGACCACAGGGGAAGCGCCGAGTCTAAGTTACCGATTACGTGGCGAATTAATTGAACACACCTGCCGCATCGTAGCCG
>DNPC01000140.1:0-132 GCA_003501565.1 Planctomycetaceae bacterium
GGTTTTCGGATAGGTTGTTAGCGGACTAGGCTACAAGCGCAGTAGCCGACGCCGTCGAGAGAGGCTTTCGCTGCTCTGACGTGAAGCAGAAACTTTAACTGATTCTGAGGGACTCGTAGCCTCGTCCACTAC
>DNPC01000140.1:194-4364 GCA_003501565.1 Planctomycetaceae bacterium
GACTCGTAGCCTCGTCCACTACCAAAGATCATTAGGATCGATCCCGCCCCCGTCCAAACGCAGCGAGAGCAACGACATACACCATGGGTGCGACTGGAGATCGCATCCGCATGTTGCTCCAGTAGACGCTGTGGATGGCGCTGAGTGTAATCGCGAGAGTGAATGCCGGGAGCCATAGCCTGAGCGTTGATCGAACCTGAATCAAGCCCGCAATTGCCAGCCCAAACCAGCCAACGTACCAAGCACCGATGGCCCACTTCGCCGCCATTGACGCAGCAGAGTGGCTGGGTAGGTTCGGCCAGGCTGCCCAAAACCAACCTAGGCGGTAAATGCAACTGGTCGCAAACATCGCCGGTTCAGAGCGGATCGTTTTGAGGGCTTTCTGGCTGAGGGCGTCGTCGTTCCCGATCTCAGTTCCCAGGCGGAATTTTTCGTTCAACTCCGCTTGCTCCGCATGAAATTCGGTCGCGTCCCAATCCCGGTTGGGGCCGCTTTCGCGAAAGTGATCGTACAGAAACGGATTGTTGGCAAGGTACAACGTGTAACCGCCGTGGGTTGTGGCCCAGACCGGTTTTCCAAGCAGTTGCCAATTACGCAGCGTCCAAGGTACGACGAACGCACCGGCTACCAGCGCAACAACCAACCCGTTGGTGAGTCTGCGTTTCCAGCACTTGCAGCCGAAAAAGGCTATTCCTATTACACTCAGTAGAGTCCAGGGTGCGAATGTTGGTCGGGCCAAAATACTTGCACCGAGGATGCCTCCGAAAGCGACTAACCACGCATACCTAGGCCACGTTTCCGGCGCAGACTCATCACTGACTGGCTGTATCTTCAGCCACAACCACCATGTCGTCATCGACAGCGCGGCGGCCAGCGTTTCTGTCATCACCGCTTGGCTGGCACGCAGTAGTACCGGATCGATGGCTATGAGCAATGGTGCTAGCCACAACCAACGGATCTGAAGTTGCCGAGCGATAAGATAGGCCATGCACGCCGTCCACATCCCCAGGCCAATGTGGAGCATGCCAATCCACAGGCTCGTTACGGATCGATCGCGAACTCCGAAACTCAGAACCCATGGGTACAACGGGGGCCTGAATGCGGTTGCAGTTACACTGCCGGAGGTATCTTCGAATCCATAGACTCCGGCTTCCGCGAGATTAATTGCCAGGCGAAGGTAGGAGTCATTGTCGACCTGCAAGCTATCACGCCACTCAAGCTGTCCATCAGCGACTTGGAGCAGTGCGATGCATCGAATGGCTGCAACAAGCAGGAAGAAGATGGCGACTCGTTGCATGCACCTAGCTCAGTTGTCCGTGGTGTCTTGGCATAGGTTTCAGTCTCTGATGTTGCTGTAGCGGATGTACTTGCGGGCTAACGGCTAAACGAGAGTTGGGGAAACGTCGAAGCAGAGTCTCGCTCGCCGGAAATCAACAGAGCTTTGCTCGTTAGCAACGAAATGTGGCGCTACTGCATACACCACTTGGCATCGAATTCGACCAGTTCGGGTTTTCCTTGGTGTCGATCAAGCTCGCCGGCAAGCTTGGTGACTTGATCTTCCTCGCCCAAGGCTTCCATGCGAAGCTGGGTGCTGACCGACTCACCCGGTGCCAAACGCAATACGCGATCGTGCTGTTGCTCAAACTCACGTGTATTCGGAAACCCGGTTCCCGGTTCGATCCCCGTCACATAGCCGTCGGCTTCGGCGACCGTATTCTTCCATTGGGTGACGTACGGCAGCGTGGTTGTATTTTGATGAACAGCGAAACCTAGTTTCTTGTCAGGACTGGCGAGCAGATTAGTCGCCCAGCCGTTTTCATCGCCCGCCGCGTCAAAAAAGTAGACTTGTTCCGCATAACCAGCAGTTGGTTTTTCGTAGACATTCCAATTGGCGAGACCTTCCGCAGCACGCTGATTGCGGGCCACGATGCGGCTTGAGCCTGTGTGTAGCTGGCTGCCTTGAGTCAAGAATGGTCGTCCGAGGTTAATGTGGTACAAGATTTCGGCCACCGCTGGCTGACCGCCGCGATTGGTGATGGTGTCGTTGACATCGATGGTCGGTTGGTCGATCGCAAAACTGGTTTCGGTTGCAAGTTCGAAGTTAAACTGCATGAATCGGGTTTCGCGGACCGTACCGTGTACCTTCAGTAGCGAATGCTCGCGATCGACTTCAATCGAAACATCGCGTGCGGGCAGGTTTGCGACGCGGCCATGGAGCGGAAAGACTAGCTTTTCTTTTTCATCAAACTGCGGCGCACCGAAACTTTGCAGTCCACAGCGAACCAGTAATTCGTCAAAGCCTTCTAGCCAGCCGAGACCGTTTTCATCAAGGATTGGGACGTATTTCGGGTGTACTGGTCCGGCAACACTGGAGTTCCATCCGCAGGGCAGACCGTCGATGTGAGCTTTCCAGATTCCCATGCCACGGGTTGGGCAAATCGCCGCGCGAACCCGGTCTGACTCAATAATCAGCAGCTGGACACCTTCGCTCACGTCGGTCGTCAGGAGTATGTTGCTGACGGTGAAATTGCCGCCAGCAGTTTCGACTTGCGTTCCTCCGGCTAGCGGCTGCGACAAATCGGGGGTACCGTCGACAAGAACCGCTTCGGGTAGTGGAATTCGCATAGCTATTGTTCGGCTGAGAGAGGGATTTAGACGCGCCTTATCTTGTAACCGCTGGTGGTACGGAATAAAACAGGCGACTTGTGAAAATCGGCTGGCTTCATCCTATTTTGGTGCACTCATGACAACCGTGAAACTCGACGATGGACTCCTCAAAGGCGATTCCGTTTCCAGCGTGCTCGACTCGGCGCTTGATGCCGGGGAAGGGCTGTTGCGATTGACGCCGACGTGGGTGCCACGGAGTTTTCTACATCCAGGCCGCCGAATCAAACTCAATCCTGGCGATTTGTATGCTTTCGGTGCCGACCGCGGTGGTATCGATGAACGCTGGTTTGGCTCAACGACCGAAGCTGCCAACGAAGGCCGTGTCTGGCACGAAGGCCTATCGATGTGCCTTTTCGAAGGCAAGAAATTCTTGCTTCGCGATGCGGTTAGCGAGGCGGGCAATCGAATCGTCGGCGAATCGATTTACGGCAAGTATGGAAAGTGGCCGGTCTACTCCAAGTTCTTCGACAACATGGGGCCAATCCCTCACCACATGCACCAATCGGCCGAGGATGCCGCCCTGGTAGGCCAAGAGGGAAAGCCGGAGAGTTACTATTTCCCGCCGCAATACAACAACGTTGACAACAACTTTGCCTATACCTTCATGGGGCTCGAACCTGGTACCACCAAGTCCCAGTTGAAGCGATGCCTGGAGAACTGGAACAAAGGCGATAACGGGATCCTAGACCTTTCGAAAGCTTACCGCCTGAAGCGAGGCACGGGTTGGTTGATTCCGCCAGGTGTTCTGCATGCACCTGGTTCGCTATGTACCTATGAACCACAGTGGGGCAGCGATGTGTTCGGGATGTTCCAGTCGATCGTCGAAGGGCGTTATGTGCCATGGTCATTGCTGGTCAAAGATATGCCCGAGGAGAAGCATCACGATCTCGACTTTATCATCGGCCAGCTCGATTGGGAAAAAAACATCGACACGCATTTTATGGAATCAAACTACATTGAGCCCATAGTTGATACTGACCGAAGCGGTGATGGATTCACAGATAAATGGGTTGTATACGGCACCGTTGATGGCGAGCAGTTGTTCAGCGCCAAGGAGCTAACCGTCGATCCAGGTGCCAAGTGCATGCTGCAGGATCCAGGTGCAAGTGGCTGGATAACCGTCCAAGGCAAGGGCCGGATTGGCAAGCTTGCACTGCAAACACCTGCCATGATCGACTTTGGTCAAAACACAGAAGACGAAGTGTTCATTAGCTACGAAGCTGCGACACGAGGCGTTGAAATCGAAAACACGGGCAGCGAGCCGCTTGTTGGATTGCGTTACTTTGGTCCCAACACCCACGATAACTTGCCCAAGAACGGAGCCTGGCAAGCAAACCGCGGCTAGGTTGGGAAAACCTACCGCACCTGACCCTTGGGAGGGTGCTTGCGAGCCGGCAATTTCAAGAACACCACGAGTGAGGCCGGGGAGTGGATGATGCAACCATGTGTTCTGGCATGGATTTCCTAGCCAGCGTGTGCCGCCCCTCCCCGAACGCTCGTTCC
>DNPC01000511.1:0-6880 GCA_003501565.1 Planctomycetaceae bacterium
TACGGAGCAAGCCAATGTAACGGCTGAGATGCTCCAGGAGGTGCTTGACCTCGACAAGATCGTCGTCGCGGACGCGATTAAGAACACGAACAACATCGCAAAACCGGCAAGCATCGCCAGCCTATTCCCAGAAGATCAAGTCTTCATCGGGCGAACAGCGTCGTCAGGCGACTTCAAAGATCCATGCATTGGTCGTCTATTCCACTGGGGTGGTGACGGAAGCCGTATCCAAGGCGAGAAATTGATCGGCGTAGTGGAGCAATACGAAGAACCGCAAACGCGAAAGCAGATCATCCGCGTGCGGCACGAAACGGACCCGCACTTACTTTACATCGAGATGGGAGAACTCCTGACCGGCGTTCGATAATCAAAATGAACAATCGGCAAATATTAGACACAATCCAGAACAACCAGCGAGCGTTATTGGAGGTTCTGGATAAATCCAGCATCACCGCGACCGACAACCGCAACGCAACCGACAAGCTCGAATACGTCTGTTTGCGGCTTGCTGGAATAGTCGACCTAGTTTCAAGCGGTTTGAAGCTTGTCGTTGATGAACAAAAGAAAACGCAGAAGCTCCTTACGGAACTCAAAGAAACGATCAAGCCCGATGACAGCACGCCAGAACACGAAGAGAGCCCTCCTCAGGACTCTTGATCGAATCTCGCTAACGCTCACTGAAATCGAGGAAGAAGGAAGTCGACGACACGAAGTAGTTTGTAGTCACCTCGTCAATCAGATTAAGGCGACTAATGCAAACGCTGACTTTCAAGAACAGACAGCCTCGGCATTACAAGTACTCGCAGCAGAGCAATTCGAAATCCGCAGCGGGCAAATTGATGTCGAAAACCAGCTTGCTGTGCTCAGCGAAGGGATCTTGTTATTGATGGCAAGGATCGATGCGACAACAACTACAGCCCCAACGACTACCCCGGCCCCAGCCAAAGGCCCGCTGTCCTGGTTGCGGCTTGCAACACGAAATGTTCGTCGCGGGCACAGAGCTTTGCTTGAGTTGCTATCTGAGAGGTTCACAAAATGTCGTCGATGACTCGAATGCTAACGGCGAAATACGACTCGTACGCGTCACGCATAGAAAGACGAGTTGACAAGGCCCAACGTAGAGTTTCGTTTCTGCAGGGCGGTTTACTTCGCAAGGTTGCTCGCCAGCAAATCAGACGCCGCAAACGTTCATCAGCAGCGGGGGAATCCCCAAGTGCTCACGTCTCTGGAGGCGGTGGGCTAAAGGCAATTCGGTTTGCCGTTGACGGCGACAGTGTGATTGTCGGTCCGGTCCACAAAGGCAGCCTCGAATCTGCCGTCCAACCGACCGGCAATGACACTGTGCCGAGCGTTCTGGAGTTTGGCGGGCGGGTCAAAGTTGAAGTTGCCAAACCTCCAAACAGCATCAGGGATGTGTGGCGTTGGCAAATCGCGAACCCGGACGAGCCAATCCCGGATGGCTGGATTCGATCTTTCGTGATTTCCAAACTCGACGATCGACCGTTTATGCGACCAGCCCTTGAAAAGTCACAAGACAAGCTCATCGAATTTTGGCGGAATAGTCTCTAGGTATGGCAAGCAAATCAGAAATTGAAGCGGGCCGTGCGATCGTAAGAATTCAGCTTGGCGGGAAAATTCAACTTTCGAAGGACCTTCAAGACGTCCAGGCCCAGATGAAGAGCGTTGCTCGAAATCTGGAGTCGTACGGAGCGTCGACGGCAAGAATAGGTGCGACCATCACAGCAGCCTTTGGCGGTGCTTTGGCAAGTCTCAGCTTCCCCGTCAAACTCGCCAGCGACGCCCAAACAACGCAAGCCAGCTTTGAAACTTTGCTAGGCTCAGCAACGAAAACGAAAAATCTGCTTGGTGAGCTACAACAGTTCGCTGCATCGACTCCGTTCCAATTTGGCGAGTTAGCGAACGCAAGCAGACTAATGCTGGCCTTCGGGATCTCCTCTCAAAATATCGTCCCGACACTCCGACGCATCGGAGATGTTGCATCCGCGACCGGTAATGACGTGGGCGAACTTGCGAGAATCTATGGGTTAGCGAAGACGCAAGGAAGGCTGTTTGCCGAAGATATTAACCAGCTCACCGGAAGAGGCATCCCGATCATCGCTGCGTTGGCTAAACAATTCGGCGTTGCAGAATCCGAAGTCCGCGAACTTGTTCGCGAGGGCAAGGTCGGGTTTGCAGAGTTGGAGCGTGCGTTCGTCGACTTGACAGCTGCAGGCAGTCAGTTCGGTGGGGGAATGGAGCGTCAGTCTCGGACGTTTAGTGGTGTTCTGAGTACCCTGCGAGACAATATCAACGCTGCACTTCGCCCCATCGGTGAGTCATTATTGCCAATGTTGACGAGCCTTGGCCAGCGAGCAATAACGGTAGCCCAGCAAATCGGAAAATGGATTGAGACAAACAAATCCTCTATTCCGATTCTTGCCAGTGTGCTAGCAGGAGGTACTGCTCTTGGTGCTGGATTGCTCACTCTTGGGACCGCTGTAATTGGGGTTGGCTCGGCCATCCGTGGGGCCGCTACAGTTTCCGGGACGCTGTCTCGTATTTGGTCCCAGCTTACTGGAACAACCCAATCCGGAGCCACAGCGACCTCAGCTGCTGCGATGGCAACAGACCGCGACGCCCAAGCGAAGACCCGGAACACATCAGCAACACAGATCGCTCGTGCGGCGGTCACACAATTCAACACAAGCGTCACAGCTGCGACGGCAAAAACGCTTGCACAGGCTGCGGCAATCGACCAAGCTACCGGTTCGATTGGCCGCTATACGGCAGCTGTTCGACTGGCGTCCGGACAAGCACCACCGACAGCACGCACACCACGTCCGAGTTCGCCACGACAAGCATCGACTTCCACGCCCCAGGGGACCGGGCTAGTTGTTGCACCCAAGCAGGCTGCGACCGCTAGCCGCGGGCTCGGCACATATAACAAGCGACTGCCTCCGATCATCGCGAACACCGCGAAAGCAGCAAAGTCCACAGGAAGTCTCACGAACAACCTCGTAACGCTTGCAGCAGTTTCGGGCAGCACGGGAGCAGCAAATGCTGCGATGGCAACCACAATGGCCAGCAGCCTCACAGGATTGCTCAGAGGGCCTCTGGCAGGTATCTCGAGGATCTTCACCGCGTTGCCGCCACAGGCGAAGATCGTTGGGCTTGCGATCGCTGGTGCTGGTGCCGTTGCTGCTAGCGGATTCGTCGGGATTCTCGGCGTCACAGGTCGACTGCCAGAGGTTTTGACGAACACTGGTCTCAAAGTTCAAGAGCTGGGCAAGACGATCGGAACGACGTTCCAAGGCATCACAGCCGCTGTCTCGCAGATGGATCTCGGTGGTGCTCTCGAAATCGCGATGCAAGGAATGAAGCTCGCTTCACTTCAGGGCGTGCAAGCGGTCCACCAGTCGCTAGTTTGGTTGGTCGACAATGGCCGCGACATTTTGGTCGATTTCGCCAAGTTCACTGCAAATCTGATGCAACGATTGTTCGAGAACATTGGTCAATTAGTTGTGACCGCCTTAACAAAAGGCATGTCCGGAGTTCGCGACAGGCTTAAAGACCTTATCACCGAAGGCATCGGCGGAACATTAGATCAAGCCATCGAGCGAAACAAGAAGAAGCTCGACGAACTGGTAGCCGCTCAACAGCAGCAGACAGCTACCAACGATAGCAACTCCCAGTCAACCCGCCGCCGGTCTGACAATCGGTCAACCAGCACCCGAGCACCTAAGCCTCCGCGTGAGAGCAGTACTGGTAGTACTGTCAGCAAGCAAGCTGAGTCTGCTGCCGCTGCCCGAATTCGCCAGCTCCGTGATGAAATCTATGCGATGCGGTTTGGCGAGAACGCCGCGAAACTCAGAACACTTGCCTTGGACGGAGCATCGAAATCTGAGCTTCGTCAGGTTCGAGCTTTGATGCTGCAACGTGACGCAATTGAGAAGTCCAAGCAAGCGATGATGGACGCGGCTGACGCTGAGAACCGTAGGCGTGCCATTGTCTCGCAAAACGCTAAGGCATTGACTGACAGCGTCCGAACGCCTGCCGAGGCCTTTCGTGACAGAATTCGTGAGGTCTTCAAGCTCAGCCAGCAACAGGCGATTAGTGCCGAGACCGAGAAGCGAGCCTTGGCTTCAGCTCGACAGGAATTCATGAGTCAAAGTGGCGTAAGCTCTTCCGGCCCAAGCACACCCCAGCAAGCTCAGGGCCTATTCGACCAAGGATCAAGAGAACAATTCTTTACCCGGCTACGAGAACGGCAAGCCGAACTAGTGAAACAGCAGGCGATGAGGAGGCAAGCTGGTGGAATCGAGAAGAAAGAACATAGCAAAGCAATCCAGCAAGCGGCTCAGGGCCGGAAACCGAAAGCAGATAGACAAGATTTGCAGTTGAGTACCCAACGAAACGTGATCCTTGGTCGTATCGAGAGAGCAATCGAGAACCTCAGTGATAAGCCAGCTGAGACGGTGAGGATTCCATGATCTGATCTTGCATCTGCGGTACCGATCTGCGTCTCATTGGTTTCCGGGTTTTATGTATGAAGATACGTTTGCAACATAGTCTTGAGCGTACAACGGGAGGTCTCTAACAATCGGATGTTTAATGGCGGATTCGCCATTTGGTCCTTCTAGAAGCTGAGTTTGCAATAGCGGGGTAATCATCGCCTGTATTCGACGTGATCGAAAACTCTCAGCGTCCGGACCTAAAACTATGTTCACGCGTCGTAGGTTCTCGGCACTCGCTAGAGCATCACAGATGTGCAACCGAGCGTTGTTGTCTGTTTCTGGCATGCTATAGCCGATAATGGAGACTACCTCAGCTTTGATGATCTGTCGTCTTGCCCAGTTCCATAGACCATCAAATATTGTGTTGTCACACAAGTTGGCTTTTTCTCTACCTGGGATTCCGATCATCACTGTATCGTCTTCATGTGGACCTTCGCGACCATTGCGGATAATGCGATTGTCGTCCGTTTTGATCCAGTCAGCACTCCCATGCAGTTTGATGAGATCCGCTTGCCGCGGGTTGTTACGGTCTGGATCCGGAACCTTCCAACCACGAAATTCAAACAGTTTCTCTACTGCTAGATCGTAGTTGAATGAGATCACAGTGTCTTTCTGGTCCAAGGATCGAACCCACCGCAAGAATGGCTCTACTCGTTCTGAACCAGACTCAAGTCTCGCAACGAAATGGTTGGATTGGGCAGCAATCACAAGCTTCAACGCTTCCAGACACTTGTTGAGATCCGTGTCACCGACCAACTTTTTGATCGTTCGTGCTTCGAATGAGTCTGGTGAATTGGCTGCTTCGTCAACCAACTCAACAAGTTGCTCGGCATCAAGTTCAATGCCTAACAGAAGCTCGCGTTCCAGTTTTCTTCGAGTCGCAGGTGACGGATCAAACGACCGAAGCATGAAGTGGTGGGCCAATGATGAGAATGGAGTATTACGAATGAGTTCGTCAGCCTTCGACCTGTGGTGGAGATTGTAGGTCAACAGATCCTTAAACAACGGTCCACCAAGTGGAACGCTGAATCCAGCACCAAGAATGTAGACGTGGCCAGCCATAGCTTATTGCTTCTTGATCCAAATGGACTCTGTCACTCTTGTAATCGGAGCCACCATCGCAAGGCCGATAGCCTGCAAACAAGTAAGCAGTCCGGTCCACAAAGCTCCGAGAAGAAAGACACGCCTTCGCCATGTGCCAGGTCGAGTTAGCAATGTCTCGACAATATCGGCGTATAGGTCATCGAGCGATGGATCGAAAAAATCACTACGCTCCCGCCTTGGCATGAACCGTCCTATCCACCGCATCGCATCGGTGATAGTCCTGGCTGACGTTATAGCCCGCAAAGAGCCGCCGCTGGAACGTTTAGAAGCTTCGCGGGAATTCTGATGCACCCGCATATCAATAGCCTTCATGATCACGTCCACGTCTACACTAAAGCGACTCTCATTCTTACGGAGGTATCCTTCAGTCCACTTTATTGGATCGCGGTCTGCACTTTCATCCAACGAGAAATGAAAGGTCATTTGGTCAAACACACGCTCGAATTCCTCGGTTGACTCGTACTCATTTTCATTCATCACTTCATCCTTAGCTAGTCAGCCCGAAGCAAGACAACTGTGAGTAGTGCTCTCGCACTTGCTCAAGGCAACGAATCCCTTCAGCAGAAATTCGATATCGCTTTTCGCGGATTTGAATTCCATCAATTTCAGAAAGCTGTTGCCAGCCTTCCACTAGCTTCGACTCTTCCAGACGACCCATCATTCGATAGAAGGCAGGACCGCCCTGCTTGTATCCAAGCTTGGCGAGCCTCGCTCGTAGCTCTCGACCGCTCTTCTCGCTCGAAAGCGAATCCAACACCGCAATTTGCAGATGCGACGCGTCGGGAATACCCATAACAACTCTCCTAGAATTGGACATTACGTGACGTAATGTTACAGAATGTAAGCTACTTTTGCAAGTGAAATTTGATTGCTTGCATTTCCCAACTCTGGCAGTCCCTTTTGGAGCGTACCTTAGCTCGATAGATAGTTGTACGGTACAACTTTTGGTAGGGATTAGGCCCGACTAAATCGGGTTGTTGAGGACGCAACGAAGCAAAAATACCAATGTTTCAAGGCCATTTGCAACTATGCGAGCCCATCGCTGGCCATCGCGTTCTCAGCCGGTTACTCCTGTTCGCCCAACGCTAAACCAACGATCTCATCTTCGGTCATGCGATTGGCGCCGCTGCGTAGCATGTTTGCAAAATGTTCTCGCCCTTTTTCAGACGAAGGGAAGCCGATATTCTCTCCAGTATCGGGCATATTCGATGTGGCCAGAATGTCGCCGTCTGCGTTCAAGATTGCGGTCCAAGGAATCCCGC
>DNPC01000511.1:6970-25464 GCA_003501565.1 Planctomycetaceae bacterium
TCCCGCCTGCGGCACCATCTCGGAGCTCGCTCATGATATCGCGAGCTTCCGTCCAGCGATGATCCATTTTGACCCAGATAAAGTCCTTCTTCCAAACTTGGTTTTCGGTAAGCATAGCACTGAGCCGATGGCACGGGCCGCACCATGTGGCGGTTTCTTGGACTAGGACGCTCTTGTTCTCACGACTAGCCCTCGCAAGGGCTTCTTCAAGCAACTTTCGCCCGTCCAAGGGCTCGATCTTATAGTCTTCCAATTCCGCAATCAGCCGCGTGGTGCTAACCAGCCCGTCACCGCCGGCCAACGCATCTTCGTCGATCGTTGCAACAGGCTTACCGTCTTTATTGACGACGACAAGCGTGAGCGTGTCAACGTTGAGTTCCTTGTCCAGCCCGAGTTCGGTTGCCAGCTCTTGGGCCGCAGCCAAACGTTCAGTATTGGTTGGGATGGCCATAAATTGAAAATCATCACGATACATCCTGAAATCGGCCGACTCATATCGGATTTTCATAAGCGATTCAGCGAGCTTGCCGGTGGGATTTGCGAACACTACAAGCAGGTTCTGCTGAACGTTGGCAACGCGTTTCTTCGCGTTCGTGAATCTTTCGATCGGCGTTCCGGCTACAGCAAACGCAGAAGCAGTTCGATCAGCGATCGTCGGTGGAACGTAGGGTTTTGGTTCTGGAGGGGTTTCCACGTCACCCAGCTCTCTCAATTCACCCTCTTCGACTGTAACGGTTAGAACTTTGAGAAGGTATCCACTTGGATGGTCAAACACAGTGCATTCGTATTCGTGATCAGGGACCAGGCCGCTCAACGTGAATTCGCCCTGTTCATCCGTCGTTACAACTGCCCCGAATCGCGTCGTGGAGAGCCTGCCGTCGGTTGCTTCAATGTTGACACCATAGCTTAGCTTTACACCTGGGGCCGGTGCGGAACCGTCTTCAAGCATCAAACGGGCAGTTGCACTACCAAGTTTTCGTAGCTTGACCACCAACGTCGACTGTTCTGCGTCAATCTCAGTGATAGCCCCGCGGTTCTTCTCAGCATCAACGATATGCAGCACGGCTGGATTGGCTTTGCGGTTTACTTGAAATTTCCCTTCGGCAACCGTGATTGCTTTCCAGTCGTTTGATTCGCGAAAGTTCCTTGAAACCGATGATATCTTCGCATCCTCTATTCCCTCGCGCGTTTTCGCATCCAGAACGAGTCCAGTTAAGACCTGTTCTTTGGTGACTTGAACCTGCAAATCAATTGGGTAATTAGTTTCATCGACGATAGTAAATTCGACCGTATCTGTCCCTCGCACGAACAATCGGTGTTCACCTGGACCGGTGATGAACTCAAATTTGCCTTCGCTGTCCGAGCGCATGTTCTGCTGCCGCATTGGGCAGACATAGACTCTCGAATTCTCAGGATTGGGCAGAGTCACATCTGGCATGTCGTGCAGTGCGGTTCCTGACTGCTGAAAGTAAAGCAGTTGGTCTGGCACCGGATCACCGGTTGCTGCGTTGAGCACTCGCCCGTGCACACGCGTTGCTTTTCCGAGCTGAAAATCAAAATCGGGCAGCACTTTTTCAGGCAATACCGCGAATCCGGTTTGGATCGGCGCGGACCAATCCTTATCCTCGATGAACAGCATGTAGACCTGGTTGGGTGCGGCCAAGATTTCGTAATTTCCGTCTTCATCCGTGGTGGCGCCACTTCGAAAACGATCAAGTGAATAGCCAGCTCCGATTGCCATGACAGCAACGTTTTGGGCTGGCTGACCATCGGGCATGACGACCTTGCCCCTGATCGGCTGTAGTTTTGAAAGCGTTGCGTCCAGCTGGCCGTTGTCGACAGTAGGATCGTAGACCTGTCGCTGCCGCACGTAGCCTTTCGCGTTGGGCCACACGACCACTTCAGATTTTTGCCACTTTGGAAACCACTTGAACGTCCCCACTCCATCGCTGCCGGTCGTCTCTTCAAGGAATTCCGTGAAAAAACTGAGATTCAAGCTATCTGCGCCCGATTCCTTGTTTAGCAACCAGATGCTCGGCTGGGCACCCTCGATTGCCGCATTCTTCGCGTCGGTTAAACGAACGGTGAGAGGAGCACTGCCGTTCAGTTTGAGCGTTTCATGGTCTTCGAACGGAAACTCGGGAGGCTTTGCAAGTCGATCGCCCGTTTGACCACGCAGCAACTTGTAAAGACGATAGTCGAGACCATTACCGTCCTTCCAGGCCACCAGCGTCGAGATCCGCTCGGATTCGGGAAGTCTAAGCTCACTCCAACCACTAGCATTCGTAGTAACAGGCTCCAGAACGGTTGGGTAGTTGAGCTGGGCGGCAACACTCGCACCTTCAATGGGCGCACCATCCGCGTCGACGACTCGCACCTTGGCGGTCTTCAGTGGCTCCAGCTTAATCTGCACACCCTCGGTGCGAACCTCACCCTCACTGTACGGGATTCGAAGGTAGCCAAGTGACTCCCCATCGGCAGCCGTCGCAGAGATTCTCAGTTGATTGAGAGTCCGGTCCGTGCACCGGAGATCAATGGAGAACTGGCCATCATCACTTGTAACTGCCGATACGTCGATTTTCGCGTAGGTGTTTCTCACGCGAACCGTTGCGTTCTTACTCGACGTGCCATTTACGGAGACAACCTTACCTGCCAGTGTCCTAAGCGGTGCACTAGGCGGACCGAGTTTCTCTTCGGCCATCACGTCTAGCCCATAGCCTACTATGCAGGCCATCGCAACAAGCAAAATCTCGCAGCTGAGTAAATGTGAGCAAGCTAGACCGAAACGCAAGCGCCTGGAGGACCGCAACATAGCACTTTTCCTATTGCGAGAGAAACGATGCAAGCTGGGCGGTGCATCGAAAAGAAAGAATGGACCTTCTGCACGTATTGCCATCGCGAACAATGCTTCGAACCGCAGTAAGCACCCGCAAAATGGTAACGATGACGACGTCTGAAGACCTATCGTATACCAGATGCGTCAGCTCGTGGTCTCGTGACCCATCCAGATTGGTGTCGCGACGAACCATCCTATGGTTCCTACAAGAGCAGTCACCTTAACAGCATCCAGTCCGACCGCGCCGGTACACAGCAGCAGAGACGGTACAATCATCAGGGCAAGCGTGATCAGAGAGGTGATTTGTGCAAGCGTTTTCATCAGAGTGACTCCTGGTTATCCGCGGGCACAGATTCACTGTTCGGAATTGTTTTCTGCATCAATTTGCATAAGAGCAAATACAGCACGCCGCAGGCGACCCAGCAGGGGATCACTGCATAGGCGGCAAACAGCTTGTCTGGGAACATGGTCGTCTTCACTAGGATCAGATACAGTCCAACCGAGACCGGCAGCAACCAAGCTATCAGTACGGCCGCGTTGACCTGCAAGCCCCTATGAAGCGCATACTCGTCGCGCAGACCGAACTTCTTCAGCAGGTAAAAATCGACAAAGATTACCGCCCCCATCGGCCCTAGCACCGTCCCGTAAGTCCCAACAAACCCAAGCAACTGGGCAGATAGATTCGGAAAGGCGCCTGCGATCGTCGCCACGGCTCCGGCAACCAGTGTCATCACCGTTCGAGAACTCTTCGGCAGGATGCCTTGAAACGCCAAACCCGCGCGGTAGATGGTCGGATTCGCCGTTGTCCAGCCCGCAATGACCACACAAATGATTCCTGCCCAACCGACGGATTGGAATGCGAGCAGGCCAGGGTTCGCGACAACGGTTCCGGGCAAACCAACATCATCTGCGCCTTCTGGAAGCTCCTGAATCGCCAGCTCAGGTTGAAGTTTCAGTAAGGCGGCCAGTAGCAACGCCGCCGAGATCCAAGCCATGTAGTGGCCGAGGAACATGCCGATCGAAGGTGCCCAGCCTGAGGCTTTGCTTTTCGCGAAACGGAAGACGGTCAGGTCAGCCATTCCAAAATGCATTGCACCGTTACACAGCCAAGCAAAGACAACAATTTGCCAAAAGGGAAAGGACTTCTCACCGTCGTAATCTTGGACTGTTTGAATTGCATCCGTCCAGAACTTTCCTTCTGTAAGTGTCGTGATGCTGGTCGCGTCCAACTGTGCCAGCGACACGATTCCGCAAGCTGCGAAAACAGCAATCATCCACGGGGCCGCAATGTTGGCGAATCGGGCAACGCGTTCATAACCACCCGCTGCAACAACAGCGATAACGATTCCGACGACCGCCACCAGTGCGGTAAAAGACGGGTTGCTCAATCCAAAAAATGCATCGGGGACATAAAAAGTGACACCGAACGGAACGCCAACCGCAGACGCGGATACTGTCACCATGGCACCGGCCAGAAAACAGAACAACAATCCGTTAACCAAGTTGTAAAACTTGACCAGCGACCCGCCGGAAATTCGTTCCAGTTGATAATACAGCGTGTAACGCTTGGCCAGGGCGATAGGAACGACCAGAAATCGCCACGTTAAAACGGCCAGGACATTGCCCAGCAACAATCCCAAGATCAGATCAGAAAGACTTGCGCCCGCCGCTAGAAACAGCGGGCCAATCATGAATTCCGTTCCAGCAGCATGTTCGCCAGCGTACATGCCCCAGAATTTACCGCTGCCTAGCAGAGCAGAATCGGGGACCGGTTCACGTTCAAATTCTCCGCCCGAATTTGACTCACTCATTTGTGCTCTCAGAAAAGGGCTGTTAATTGAAAAAGTACTTACTCAGATTGCAAAAGGCGGTCGTGGTAGACACGACGACGGCACAAAAGAACTGCCGGGTGGACACCCAAGTTACAAAGGGAAAGTCCATTTAAGCAATCGCCGGGTCATCACTGCGAAGTGATGTTACGGATTTCTCGTACTGCCGTACTTTCTCAAGCCACTCAAGACCAACCGGCACGTCCGACGTCGCACAGTAGTAGTTCCAGACGGATCCGAGGGGCATCGTCTTCTGTTCTTCCATTAGTGCAAGCCGTCCAGTCAAATCACCAGCTTTTTCAAGTTGTTGCAGCTGGGCGGTTGGTTCTAGCAAGGCCGCCAGTAAGGCTTTAAGCGTGTTGCGAGTTCCGATGGCCCAAGCAGCTACTCGGTTGATGCTAGCGTCGAAGAAGTCCAAGCCTATGTGTACTCGGTTCAAATAATTGCCTCGGACAACCTCTTGCATGATTGCTTGCAGTTCATCGTTAAAGGTGACGACATGGTCGCTGTCCCAACGAACACCGCGACTAACATGCAAGAGCAATTCAGGTACAAACATCAACGTGGCTGAGATCTTGTCAGAAATAACTTCGGTTGGGTGGAAGTGGCCAGCATCTAGGCACAGTGTTTTGTTACGTGAAATTGCATAGCCGAGATAAAATTCGTGAGAACCTACCACGTAACTTTCGCTACCGATGCCGAAGAGCTTACATTCGACGGCGTCTTTGGTTGCGCCTGCGGATACTTCCTTGACGAAAATCTCATCCAGCGACTGTGCGAGCCGTTCGCGTGGTGCTTGACGACAGGCTGGCGTATCTTTGTAACCGTCCGGAACCCAAAAATTGTTGATGCATGGGTTGCCTTGAGCGCGGCCCATCGCAGCTGCGATATCCCGAGTTGCACGCCCGTGCTCAATCCAGAACTGCCGGATAGCATGATCGCAGTGCGCGAGCGTAAAGCCGTCAGCGGCTAGCCGATGCGAGAAGAAGCTTGGATTGAAGTCGAGGCTGATTTCTTGCTCTGCGGCCCAGTCAATCCAGCCTTGAAAGTGTTCAACGCCGATCCCATCACGATCTACCGGCGCAGGGAATTCACCGTACAGTGCGTGCAAGTTCAAGCGGTGTTTGCCTGGTATCAATGAGTAAGCGACTTCCAAATCGCTTCTAAGTTCAGATACATTGCGAGCCCTGCCCGGGTAGTTGCCAGTTACCGCCAGTCCGTTTCCAAGCGTCGTGTCGTCCCCTTCAAATCCGGAAACATCATCTCCTTGCCAGCAGTGTACCGAGATCTGAACTTCGCCAAGCTGCTTGAGAGCGGCTTGCACGTCAACTCCGAGCGCATCATATTGCTCGACCGCCACGTTGAATGCGGTCTCCAGATTCTGCGAAGGCATGTCGTTACCCGGTGGTTTGTGCATAGCGGAACGCATTAGCTTAGGCATGCGAATTCGAACTACCTTAACAATTTTGCCTTTAGGGAGCACGAAGTTGCCAGGTATTTCCCATCGAGCGATTACGAAGTTTTCTCAGCAGTCCTAGCGCTCTGGAATCAGGTTTCACGAAAGTGCCCGCGCCTTTCCGCAATTTTTGAGGGCTGTCGGAGGCTGACGGGTTGCTAGCATTTTTGGGCAGGTTAGTTTCCGTTCAAGAACTTTTCCGTCCGACATCGGTGCCAGAGTTCTTGTTAACAGGAAAATACCTGTTTTCCGCTACTTAATGCCGTAAAGAGACCTCAGGTGGAGCCCGTTAAACAGAAGCTGCCCAAATTACCCAAACGGGAGGCTGGTAGTTTGCGGCGAGTCTGTCGCTGCTGATGGCTTTGCCGGATTTCTTGGTTAAGCCATGTCGATCAATCAGTGGGGGGTGTGTCCCCACGAGGTTTCAGGCAATAGGTGGCTGGTGATCGTCGACATGCTGAACAGCTGGACGAAGTTGAGTTATGGACTGCTCGCATGGCTGCTGTGCAGCAGCGGCGACGTGGTCGTGGCTCAGACCGGCACAGCACTTCCGACAGTTCCCGGTAACCTCACCTTTCCGGCGGATAGCAGAACGCCAGTCGGACCTGGCACCGTAGGCCCGGAAGACTCCTTCCCTCAAGGAGTACCCCGAGTTCCCGCTTTTCAACCCGCGGGCACAGCACAGGCAGAGGACATTGTAAGCATACCGGTCGATGCAGGGCCGGGAAGTGATGAGCCGGGCGAGGTTTCCGTACGAAGCGATCAACAATCCGTTTCGATCTATGCACGTGATGTAGATGTAAACTTGGTTCTAGCTCAGCTAGCTGAAGAAGCAGACGTCAACATCGTTATCGGCCCGGGGGTCGAAGCGACGGTGAACATCAACCTGCGTCGCGTCAGTCTCGCCCAGGCGCTGGACGCCGTACTCAAAATCAACGGGCTAGCCTGGACTGAACAAGATAGTATCGTCTACGTAACCAAGCCCACTCCCGTGGGCACGGAAGCCGCTGGCGGGCAGCTACTTGGTCGTGGTTTACGCGGGCAACGGCTGGAGGTCTTTGATCTAAACTTCGTTCAGGCTGCAGAGGTCCTGGCTGTGGTGAAAACACTGCTCTCCCCGTCGGGTACAGCCAACGTTCACACCGCAGACATCTCGAACACCAGGCAGACACGCGAGCGTATCGTGGTCGAAGACTACGATGATCGTCTGGCAGTCATTCGTGAGTACTTGGATAGAGTCGACAACGCACCACGACAAGTATTAATCGAAGCACACGTCTTGCAGGTCACGCTCGACAATGATCAACGTCACGGAGTAAACCTGCTGGGCCTTGCCCGAATTGCCGGCGCACGCGTCGAAATGCGGGCGCAAGGATTTGCAGACGGTTCGGCCAGTCCTGGATTCATGATGGGGGTCGATGGAACGGACCTGGACGGCATGATCGAAATGCTCCAGTCCAGTTCCTATGTTCGTACCTTAGCTGCTCCTAAAGTGATGGTGGTTAATGGGCAAGAAGCTCGGATACAGATTGGTTCAAAGTTCGGCTACTTCGAAACAACAACCACTCAGACAGGCACATTTCAGAATGTGAACTTTTTGGATATCGGGGTCGTGTTACAAGTTGTGCCGACCATCACCGATGACGGGCACGTCATGCTTGCCGTCCAGCCAAAGGTATCTGGTGGTCGCGTGAATCCAAACACAGGGCTCCCCGAAGAAGACACGACGGAAGCGACGACAACGGTTCTGTTGCCTGACGGCAAAGGCATGATCATCGGTGGACTAATTAAAGAGGAAGACGACAACAGGCGCAGTTGGATTCCTTGGATCGGAAAGCAACCGGTTATCGGCAAGTTGTTTAGTCGGACTCAACAGGACCGCCAGCGAGCCGAAGTAATCATAGCGCTGACACCTCACATCGTTCCCTACTCTGCTTGTATTGCTCAGCGCGAGTCACAAGCATACGTGCAGACGACCGATTCATGGGGCATCATCTCCGGGGGAGCACCTCATACGGCGGCAGAAAACGTGCCTGACTACTCAATTTCGGGCCAGCATTCGCAGTTACCTGCCCCGCACGGGCAATCGTCCATCATTGGTGATTCTGATCCCATCTTCGGCCCCGGACTGATCGAAAGTCCTCGCGGTGTACCGAATCGATAATTCTTTGCCGATTGCAATGAATCTCTGGAAAATGACACGCCACCAGACCTAGGTCTCCGGGGCAGGATTCGACGCATTTGAGTCAGAATTCTCAATGTGCAGAAATTGGCTGTGTCTCTCGCAACAAGCCAAGAAGAGAGGCAACGATACCTATGAAAAAGGCAGGATACAAGGAAAACCTGCCGCTTGCCTCAATTCTGCAATCCCTACTAGGGCTGGTTTCAGACAGTTTGCAATGTTGCGTGAATCTCTCACGGTAGCTCGTCTCTGCAGCTCGCACAAAGGAACGAAGATGTTCAAATCCGTATTTCGCAAATCGCTGGTCGCCTCGCTGGCCGCGGCCAGCCTGGCAGTCTCAACAAGTTTTGCTGACGAAGGCCAGGAAGAGAAGTCTGGCGAAAAGGCTAGCAAGAAAAAGAACCGAGTTGTTCGCGTTGAAGTTTCGCCGCAAGGACAGTCCACTTGGGTCGAGAAAGTGGGCGAAAACGAGTTCAAAATGCCGAAGTTGTGGCTTGGCATTCAGCTCAAGGAAGTCGAAGGAGACCTGGCCACTCACCTTGGCAGCGAGGCAGGCTTGTTTGTCATCAGTGTCATGGATGATAGCCCAGCCGAGGACGCTGGACTCAGCGCTGGTGACATTATTCTTAAAGCAGCTGACTCCGACCTGGAAGCTACGACGGATATCCTGGCGAAGATATCTGAAGTCGATGGCGATGATCAGACCATTGAGTTGTTGGTATTGCGGGACGGTGAGAAGAAGACGGTGACTGCCGCTTTGAAGGAACGTCCCGAAGACTTCTTGATCACTGAGGACGAAGAGATCATCGAGATGGACTTGGAAGCGATCACCGAGGATCCTCAAGTGCTACTCAAGAAGCTGGGCAAGAACAAAGGCTTGCGCATGTTTGCACCAGGGCAAGCAATTTGGGTCGATCGAGGTGAGGCGGGAGAGGGCGTCGTCGAAGGGAATATTGACGTTACCATCATCAAGTCTGACGACGAAGACGATGGTGAAACCACTGTTCGGGTTACCCGCACCAATGATGAACCTGCCGTAATCGTCGTCAAAAAAGATGGCGAGGAGAAAACCTACTCTGTAGAAGAGCTGGATGAACTGCCCGAAGAGATCCGAGTTTTCGTAACGCCTGCTGTAAAGCGAGCTAACGTTCGCGCGAATGCATTTTTCAAACTTGATGAGAAAGAATCAGCAGCGGCAGCGGAGTATGCGCGAGCCATGGCAGCTCGCAGTAAAGCCCAAGCAGTAGCCGCAGCAAAGGAGCTGCAAAACGAATTGAGGAGCCGCGTGCGGGTCGCTCAAGTCGGTAGCCAAGCTTCGAAGGAAATCGAAGAGTTGCGAACACTTGTAGAAGAACTCAAGGCTGAGCTAAGCAAGCTGCGAAGCCAGATCAAAGAGAACGGATCAGATAAGTACTGATTCGCAATTCCCAAGACCTGATTGACTTCAAACCAAAAGGCTCGGTCGCAGCACAGTCATGCGTTCGAGCCTTCTTTATTTCTGCTCAGAAGATATCAACCAATCCGTCGATACCGAGCCGCAATCTAGATCATTGTGATGGCTGTTGAGCCACGCGAATATCATAGCGCGCCAAGACGGTAACGCCGAAGCGAAAATGGTGCGATTCGCACGCAATCGAACGAACGCATTCCCAGCGGTGGATCTAAGGACAAGCGCGGTTCGCTGGTGCAGTTGATATTGGTAGTTCCGCTAAATGATTGAGCCAGGACGCTGCCGATCACACGAGTGCCGCCGCGCGAACTCCCGAAGTTGCAATTGCCAAAAATGACTACTGCGCCACGCAGTTGAGCGGGGAATTGGTCGAAGACATCATGATTACTTTGTTTGTGATAGGGGAAATCCGGCGGATTGTAACTGCGGCCCATTTCTAGGACGCGTGTACTATCTATTTGCAATTGAACGTCGGAGTCGGCTAACAATGCCGGCAAATTCAAGCTCGCCGGTTCCCAGAGAACTTGCGGGCCAATCGTTACTGATCCACCGCAGTTCTTAATCACAAGCGTACATTGAAAACGGCTATTCGAAATGCTAAGCCCGTATCCTTCACAATCAATTACGTAGATGCCAAGCGGGTTTGTTGTACCGCCCAAGGAATTGACACGTGGCGAAAGCAACGCTCCCCAAATCTGTTTCGCGCCCACGATAGGAACTGGAGGCAAGGCAGTCCCCAAGCGTTCATAGTATTCGGTAACGCGCCTGTTGGGCATCACAACGGGTTCTGCAAGCGGCTCCTGTGGGCCGTGGATGTTGCCAATGACCGAGGGCGAATAGCAAGTCGAGCATAAGGAAGAACCAAAGCAGTTGATGGACTGGTTAGCAGCAATGCTTGGATTGCAATTCCATGATCCATTACTTTGCACGTTGATGGTCGACTCGGCAGCCAGGCAGTGCTCGAGACTCGCCAGTGGCTTTCCATCGGGAACCAAGCTTGCTGTGATTGCATAAGTTGCATCTTCAAAACGGGCCGAAGCGATGATGTCGACCGGATCACGATCGTCGTTGTCGATCGTGCCGTCTGCGTCGCGGAGTTCAAATTGGATTTGCGCCGAAGAAACGGAGGGCAAACTGATGGATTCCCGATGCGGAAACCTCCCGCGCCAATCACGCGCAGAGTTAATTCGAGCTAGCGCGATGTTTAGCGCGTTGTGAGCGCCTAATTTGAGTCGCACAAGATTTCGGTTTCGATTCAGTCTGTTCGCTGCCGCTTGGGTGGTGCATATTGAAGTCATCGCCATGGTGCAGACCAGTAGCGTGGTCATCAGTACGGCGATATAGACGCTTCCCGATCGAATTTTACTTGGCTGCCACCTATTCCTAGTTTTCAACGATCCAGCCTCGGAATTACAGGATGTGTGTAAACGGGAGTGACTCTCGAGTGTATCTCGTCGTCGGACTTCAATTGAAGCTTGATCGCTGTAGCGGCGGCGTCGAATGAGGGGCTAATCGTAGCCGGAAGGTAGCCCTGGCCACGGGCGATTTGGTACCCGAAAACCTCTCCGGCTGGACTTTGGAATTTGAGCTTGGCCAACTTTAGACGCGTTGCTGCACCTGGAGTGACTTCTTCGAGGTTTTCTGGGTCAACGGCTGTGACTTGGATCGCTCCGCTCCATCCGGCAAAGTCTAACAGTTGACTGCCATCAGCATCTCGAATCGGATTCAACACGAGCCCATGGTAGTCATCAAAGTCGTCAAATTCGGAGCGGTCTGTTTCGCCACTGTCCGGTCCCAGATGGCCTGACGTAGTCGATTCAGAAAACTGTTTGGCGAGCATCTCAAATGCCAGCGACTCAGCCAAAGCACCTGCTTGGAGTGCCGCTGATTGGCGCTGAGCAAAGTGTGTCGCGAAGGACAGACTGCGCAGCGAAACGACGAGCAATAGGCCGACCATCGCGGTTGCCATTACGGTTTCGACCATTGCGATGGCATGGCGCTCGTGTGTCATTGGAAAACCATTGTTGACGTGACAAAGTCACCGGAGCTTTGAAGCGTGAAATGTCCTGCTGGCTGGGGTGTCGCTGTACTTCGCCAAACTACACCAAGGCAGTAACCGGACAATGGATCGTGGTTGATACCTACGCGAGAGAATCCCAGCATTCCCGTCGTGCCGTTGTAGATACTCGCGCGCGAAACGATAGCGCGAATCACGCAACCTTGCGCACTGACCGGGAACGTTGAGGCTGGACACTCCGGACGTGCAGAAACTCCGGTTAACGACTGGGAATCGACCAGTGCGCAGCCTGGCGTGCGAAGCAAAACCACAATGCACGAACCAGCCGACAGACCTGACCAAGCGAAGACAGGGCTGCTGGTCGCTGGAGAGAAACGATAGAACGCGGCTAATCCAATCCCCGATGTTGTGTTGCGTTCGGATAAAACTCTGGTCCATCCCGACTGAGCCGTGATGGTGTCAGGATTTGCATTTCGAACCGCTACAACAGCAAGCAGCAAATCGCCATCTTGCATGTTGTTCAGCGGTCGACCTACTAGCGAAGTACCAAGCGGCGTCGAAGTGAAATACGCTTCTTCGTAGTGATAGTCATTCGCGGGCCGTGGCGGACTGGAGGGAATCACAGATCGGGTCGATACTTCAACCGAGAATTTGCTGAGTGGTTCGGTAATGGCAACTGTTACACCCTGTTGATTACCATTTAGCGGATGCCCCGCGCCCTCCCAATGATATCGATTAGTATTCTGATCCAGGGAAGACAACGCGATGGAATTAGACGTCCAGTCCGTTATCTGAAATGCCTCTAGCGCATCATGTTCGATCTGGCCGGACACAAGGTCCATTTTGAGTGATTTATGGTAAGACTGCGTGCATTCTATTGATGTGCGTCCAGCAATGAACACGCTGGTTCCCAAGCCTGCAACCAATATGCTGGCGACAGTCATGCTAATCACGAGTTCCAAAAGTTGAACGCCGCTACGCTGGGCAGAACGATCGTCGTCTAAACGCATCTATAAAACCGTAGAGTACTCAGTTCGCGAGCAGGTCAATTGTCGACGTATAGCTTCCCGCCGCGACGGATATTTTCGCTCGCTGTAACGGAATATCGTTAGCGTTTCGCACCAGAGCACCGCTTGGCAAGATCCGAAACTCTTTGGCGCCATCGAAGTCGACCTGCGCGAACGTTAAGCTCTCAGTCGGTTCTGCAAATCGGATGCTCCCGGTGGGCGCGATACTACACGGCGTGACATAAAGCACTGGCGCTGTATTCGGGATGCTGATTTTGAGAGTCGTTGAGGCTGTCTGTGCACAGCGTCGCAGGCCGAGCAAGTTGCTAGCAACCAGGGACCGGCACTGCGAGACACGTTGCCGATCGAGCAAGTCGCTGAATCGGCCACAAGTTACCGTTGCAATGATCGCAAGTATGACAGTCACGATCGATAGCTCGAGAAGCGAAAACGCCCTGCGCCTGCGCAGGCCTCGTGAACTCGGCGAATGGTAACTGAACAACTTTCCTGCCCCCAACAGTCGTCTCGCTGAGCCCCAAACCAAACCGGCAGTGGCTGTCGCTGGAGGAAAGGTAGCCTGCGGCTATCCGAAGGGCCATGGCGACATTCCGCCAAAATGCGACGTGATCAGAATCGCGGCACAGCGGGTCCTCTGGCCAGACGCATGACTGCAGCACCTCTCAGGCGGCAGGGCTCTCACTGAAGCGGCAGATTTGGATTCGGTTCGAGCACCGACGTCCGTGATTGCTAATGCTAGCTAGGCGAGTTCAGAATGCGACCGATTGACGGCAGCATGAGCTATTTGCTACTACCGCCAAGACCATAAAACGCCGTGAGCTAAGTGGTGTTCAATAGATCTTGCTCGTTCAAAAGGCGATTCAAAATTTGATGTGGGAATGCGCGCTTCCCAATGCGGCGCGCATAGACGCTCAGGTCAAAAAAAGACACGAACCCTCGTTGGTCGTTCGTGTACCATTCAAAAGGCTAGTGCTACCAGGAATGGTATTCAGATTAAGAAAGTGGATACGAATCATCAGCGTAGCGAGTCTGATCTTGCTAGCGCTTGTGCTGCTGCTGCGCAATCAGATAGCACATGTTGCGATCGAGCAGCTGGGTAGTCACTTCTTAGAAAACCGTATCAAGCTTGAACGTATCGAGATTGGTTGGTCGACGATCCGTCTGCGGCGGCTCGCCGTTCTTGAAACCAGGCTGGACGATCTTCCACAGGTTCGCATTGAACAAATCGTCGTCGAACCTTCTCTGCTCGCAGGCATTCGCACCGGCAAATACGTAAGAGCCATCACCGTCGAATCGCCCGAATTTCACTTGCGCTTCGACGCAAAAGGAAGACTTTTAACGCATTTCCCCGCATCGCAGTCAACCGACGCACAGCCTCTTGAGGTTCCTGCGATACCGTTGGAAATGCTAATGGTACGTGATGCTAGCGTATCAGTGCACCAGGAGGGACGTGACTCGCTAGTGATTGAAGGCGGCAAGCTGAGCCTCCAAGCAAACGAAGTGCTAAGAACGCATCTGATCGTACAGGATGTCTTGGGAGCACAGTTTCAGCTGAAATCCTTACTTGATGCCCAAACGCTAGAAGGTAGGACTTCGTTTGCGCTCGACCCTCTCGAGCTCCATCCGTCTCGCATCAGCCAGCTTCCGTTAGTGCCCAAGACAATTTGCAACATACCTACCAGTAGTCATCTCTCCCTGCAGGCTCGATTTGAACATCCGGCGGACTTCTTCAACTTCTTATTGCACGATGCTGTAGCGGAGATTCAGCTCACAAAAACAGTCAATACGATTAAAGAGCGCCAACCAGTCGACTCAGTCAAACAGTTAGTACACGATTTTCTATCAGAGGACCTGGGCTCGGAGGTTTCTTTTCGCGCGTTCAAACAGGCAGGAAGTTGTTCGCTCGCTGCGAGTGTGCCAATTTCGAATGGAAAAGTCGATTTGCAGGCAGGCATTGATCTTTCGGATGATCGGTGGCCAGCACAGGCGCGATTGGATGTACACAATTTGCAACTAGGACCCATCGCCCGGCTATTTCAGCCGGATTTGCCCGCCGACGCTGTATTGTCGGCAACGGGGAAATTGACCGGCAACAAAGAGGGGGAAGACTTCAGTTTCCAGAGTTCAGTGAAAGCGGTATTCGACGAGATTCGTTACGACCAGATCGTTGCGTCCCCAGTTATCACCAAAGTTGCGAGTCGTGGATCCCTGAATACGTCGACCGGCCAACCCTCAGGTACGATCGTTGCGGATATTGAATCAGCTGGAATCGACTTGGCGGTGATTCAGTCGTTTGTTCCCCAATATGCCTTGTCCGGCCAAGTCGGATTTACGGCCGGTGTATCGGTGCCGATGGAATCGCTTTTCTCGCCCAGCGCGATTGATGCACACTGCCAGGTATCATCATCGGGAATCACCATCGATGAATTCGAGTCGAATTCGCTCTCTGTGACAGCCAGTGTATCGAATGGCAATATCACCATCGATGCTTCCCCGGTCACAATCGGTCCGACGGCTCCCAACAGCCGGTCAGCCGGCATTGCGAACAAACTTGGACTGTCACCGACAGGTAAGGTTACGTTGGCTGGCAACGCTGGTTGTGCACTCGACAGTGCGGCCGATGTTGCAAGTTGGCATGCGTTAGCGACCGCAGAGTACCGTGGTGTTTCCGTCCAGGATGTGCCGTTGACTGATGGGCAAGCGGTCCTGCGTCTTGACTGCGGCGTGGCTCGCCTTGAGCCCGTTTCGATTCAGTGGCAGGATTTGGATTGTCGCGTTTCGGCGGAAGCTGACGTTCAGTCACCGATTCGGGGTCGTTGCAAATTCGCGGCTTCGAACATCGAGCTTGCCGAAGTTGGTGCGGTCGCATCGCGGATCGCTGGCCAAACGCTGGACCTCAGCGGGATGGCAGTTGCAGAAGGGATCGCCACATTCGACCTTCAAAAAAACACATTTCAAGCAAACGGATTCTTGACCGTACAAGACTGTGTCGCACGCGGGTTTAGAATCGGCGACTCGCGGTTGGCGTGGTCAGCCAATCCGCGTAGTGTGCAGATACAGAGTTCATCCGACAAATTCTTTGGTGGAAATTACGCGGTTGCGGCGACGATCCGGGAACTGGACTGGACAACGACCACGCTTGCAGCACGTTGCAATGACATTCAGATCGGGCGTTTGATAGCCCCGCTGCAACTGCCAGTTGAAATCAACGGTAGGCTCTCCGGACAGTTCTCCGCTACCCGGATAGCGGACCTAAGCTCGCTGAAGGTTGTCGGCCACGCGCTGTTAGACCGCGGCACTATCGGGCGTCTGCCCTACCGTGCTGAAGTGCCTAGCTTCTTGGTGCGTGATGGCAAAGCAACGCTTGCAGCGGAATCCAAGCTTGCTGGTGGCGACATCGCCATTGGTAGCAGTTGTCGATTGACAGAAGTCTTGGCTTGGCAGTCCGCCGGAGGAACGATTGAAGATTTGCCAGTGACCTTGCAAATTGACACAACGCCGCTCGCGATTAATCAGCTAACCAGCGCAATTGCGGGCAGAAACGATTTGCGTGGCCTGCGCGGTTCTGTCGATTTTCATCTGCAGCGATCCGCCAGCCAGATCGATAATGGTACGCTCTGCAATGCCACCGCTTCGCTCCAGAATATCAGTTTCGGAAGCTCTACTTTAGTGCATCGGGTCAACGCAGATGTTCTGTTGACTCCCAACGCAGCGAAATTGAATCAGCTCGCGGGTAAGGTCGCTGGAGGTACGTTGCTCGGCGATGCGGAGTTGTCCTTCCCAGCAGGCATCACTCGACTCAAATCAAACCATAGCATCGGAGGCCGTTACCGATTTTCGTTGGCGAACGTCAACCTGCGACGGCTGGGCGCAGCACTGGATGTGGGCAACGATGTAACTGGGCTTGCTTCCATCTCTGCCAAGGGACGCATAGGTCCTGTGGTGACGGCGGGAATTCGCACCAAATTGAGCAACGTTCTCGTAAACGGGTTGGCAGTACGCGAAATTCGCATCCCAGTCTCTGCCGAATATTCGCCTAACTCCAGACGCGGGGCATGGCACGTGCACGGTGCGTCGATCTATACCGGTGGTGGCACGGTTACGCTGAATTCAGAAGGCAATCTGTCGGCCGGTCGGGCTTCATTTACAGCCAAGGCTGATGTCGTTCGCGTTGATACGGCCAAACTGTTTCGGTCCGGCGGAGTCAATGCTGGCATCGTTGACGGCGAAGCCCTCTTGAGAGCAAAGCGCGCTAAAGCACCCGAGGATGTGGTGGGCGGATTCAATTTCCGTCTTTCACAGTTGCAAGGGTTTGAGTTGCCCGGTTTCGATCAACTTATGCAGATCGTGAAAATGCCCAGCTTCACGATGAACCAACTCGGCGAAGACGATCTTGCTGTGGTTAGCGGCCGAATCGGTGGTGGACTGATCCATATCGACGACGCGACGCTTTCCAAGAGTGGTATCCTCGTCATGGCCGAAGGTACTAGTACTCTAGGCGGCAGGCTGGACATGGATGTCACAGCAGTGACCAATCTGTCCGGCCCTGCTAGTGGTTTGCTTGAGTTGACTGATTCGCCACTGATGTTGGCCGCGCCAGCACAGGTCGCGCTGATCGCGAAAGCGAACGACCTGCTCAAGGATCGAGTTTTCTATATCGAAGTTGCCGGAACGACACGTAAACCAGCGCTCCATGTTCAGCCAGGCAAAAATTTGTCACAAGATGCACTCCGCGTTGTTCTTTCATCCGCCCTGGGCGGCAACGCGGCCGAAATGCTCGTCCGTCGGCCTTCACAGATACAAAAACGATAGGACCTAGTCCATGAACACAAAACACCAAGGTCAACGTCCAGCGCTAACTGTGTTGGTGGGACTCATGCTTCTATCCCATCCGCTTGCTCTAACTGGTTGCCGTACCGCGTCTTCGATGGGTATGCCGGTTTCGGCCAGTATGAACTATTTGCTAAAAGATGCGGAAGAGGTCCGCGAAGCGACCGGCAAACGCGCCGGTGTCGCTACAGAACTTGCGAAAGCAACGTTGCAACCGCATGAAGTGGAAGCGGGCGATGTCTTGGTCATCGAGCCAAATGACTTCAATTCGCCTGTTCAAATACCGTCGGATCACACCGTGCAACAGGATGGTACCATCGATTTGGGTAGCTATGGAACGATGCAAGTCGCAGGATTGTCTGTTGCAGAGATTCGCGATCGCGTGCAACAAGTTGTCTTCCACAAGGAGACGACCAAGCACCAAAGCCGCGTCGGGCTGGCATCTCATTCTGGCCCCCTCGCTGCCCCCGATCCCGATTCGATGAGCGTAGCCGTGCGGCTGATTAGCAAAGAACGTGGTTTGGTATACGTCATGGGCGAAGTCAACGCGCCTGGGTCCTATCCACTAACTGGCAGTGAAACTGCGCTCGATGCGATCATTGCCGCCGGTGGCTTGTCAGCCAAGGCTAATGAACACAAGATCATTCTGACGCGTCCCCAAACGGCCGGCAAACCCCGAATCGTTTTGCCCGTTGGCTATCAACGCATCGTACAAGTTGGCGACGTATCTACGAATTACCAGTTACAGCCCGGCGATCGAATCTACGTACCTAGTATGACTCTTTGGGAAGACATCAAGTTATCCGCCGGAAGGAACAAGTAACTTCTCTATGGAAAAACGACTGTCCACAATCGTTTTCCCACCCTCC
>DNPC01000262.1 GCA_003501565.1 Planctomycetaceae bacterium
CGATTCGCTCGCCGATGACCTGATACGCAAGCAACTGAGGATCTAGCCTGTTTTGCAACGTTGACTTGAAAGCTGGGCCCACCTGCGGCCTACTGAACAAGCCGCAGGCGGTGTATTCTGCCCGTTTCTTTCAAGCATCAGATCGCCTGAAAGCTCTCCATCGCTCGCGCGAGCCGCTTTCGAGCAACGTGCAAACGTCGCTTGATCGTTCCCACCGGAGCTTCGAAGTGCTCTGCCATCTCGATCAATGATTGACCGCTGATGTAGAAAGCTTCTAGAGTCTCCCGGTCCAGGTCACCCAATCGACCAAGGCCGCTGCGAACCTCTTCACGCCGCTCGACATCTAGTACATCATCAAGCGGCGTATCTTCGCAGGTGTGGACTGCTTCGAGCACTTCGCTCTCAAGCGAAACCGCCACACGCCGACGCGTAAGGCGATTGATGCTCATCCGTCTGACGATTTGGCGAAGCCAGCCGCCAAACGCTTCCGGTACACGCAATTGACCGATGCGATCAAACGCGTGGATGAAAACGTCTTGTACCAACTCTTCAGCTTCGTCCCAGTTGTTCGTCTTGCGGTAGGCCAGTGCTAACGCCGATCCGTGATAGCGCTCGTACAAAGCAGACTGTGCGTCTCGGTTGCCAAGCTTGGCCGACTCGACCAACTGAGCAACCGTAGAACAAGGAGTATTAACGATAGTAGCCATAGTCTCTCTCTACTTGGCCGCACATCATGCGCGGACTTAAAAAGTGCTTCAATTGGCGAGAGAGAAGCACAAATCCAGGCATCTGAGACTTCCTGAAACGCTAAGCCCGTCGGCAGATTGCCGGGAACTCGGAGCGTCAACTCAGACTTGGATTTAGACCGTTGCCAGAAGCTTTAGCGACGAACTGGCAGCCGCAAAGCGCGACAATCGGTCTTTGACATCTCTCTCAGGTTTGGTCACTACGCCGGGCAAACAAACCACTTTCGCGTAGTGCTGTTAGGCCGCAGGCTGTACTAGCCGTGCGATCTAACGGTGGCGGGAACCAATTTGGGGGACGAAAACATGGGTAGGCGTTTTATGCAGACCTGCCATAACAGCTGGGGCTTAAAGCCCTGGCTGGCATGTGCCGCTAGCCCATGTAGGCGAGCCGCCGGGTAGGTCTGCGTAGGCCGATACCCTGTCCCTGTTGAAGCGTCACGTTCACACATACCGAGATGGAGGCAATTGCGATCGGTACCAGCAACTACCACGCTTTCGATCACGCGGCTAACCACGGTGGCGAACGAGCTGGAGATTGTTGAAATACGCATTGCATTCCTCCCTCACGGCAATCATGCACGTGAACTGAGAGAGTTCTTGTGGACGCTGACCAGACGGTCAGCCCGGGCTGAAGTGCCCCTGGAGGTCTATTCCTTTATAGACACTCCCATAAGTGAATTTGTCTCACGATACACGACCGCAGGCCAAATGACAAATATTCATTGTCTGGATCTACGGAAGTATACGACTTGGACATCATCGCCTTCGGTAGGTTCGCGCCTGAACCCGAAAATTTGCAAATTCCTGCATCATTTGCTTGTGCAATCATTCACAATAAGCATTGCTTGGTGAGGGCGAGCGAGTTTACGCGATGGGTTTGTGATACATCATCCCGACGGGATGAAAGGCCCAAGGAGGCTGTGGATTTATTGCTTGCGGAGACAACAACTTTAGCCGATTGGGCGTTAGCCGCGGTTCCTGGACCACGATTTCCCATAAAAACCGCCGCTAACGCCGATCGGCTCATAAATTCACAACCTCAAGTGGCCGGATCGAATTGATTTGCAATTCAATTCCGCAACCCATGTATGCCGTTCTGTGGCAAGGTTGCTTGAGCAAATCTCGCTTACAGCATCAGCTGGAAGTATTTTACGTCCAGCCAACGCTCGAATTTGTAACCGACAGCGCGAAAGTCGGCGACTTCGTGGAATCCGAGTGACTCTTGCAACCCGATACTGGCAGTTTGCTCAGTGCAAGCACCGCCAATGAGTGTATGAAACCCAAGCCCGCGAGCACGCTCGATAACCTCCTCCAGCAAACGGCGACCAATGCCTAGCCGATGGTGCTCGTGGTGGATGTAAACGGAGACTTCTCCGGTTTGCGAATAAGCCGAACGGCTGTTCCATTCCGATAAACTGGCCCATCCAACAACACTTCCGGAGCGTCGTGCGACAACCACCGGATGCCTTGGACCATGTTGCGTGAACCACCTATCACGATCCTCGAGTGTCTCATGGACTTCCTGAAAAGTCGCAGTCGAGTGATCGACGTAGTAGTTATAAATGTCGTTGATGGCAGGCAAATCGTCCTGGACAGCCAAGTCGATCTGAATCTCTTCTGCCGGCATGCGAGTATCCAAATGAGTCTTGAAACATTGCAGATATTTCATTCTACAGAAACTCGAAATCCTGCGAACCACTTCTCGCTGAGCATTGCCGCGAACTCCTTTTGCGAGATGCTAATTTTCAGACGCGCTGCCTAAGTCAATACAACGCAGTTTAGACACACCACGAACATACAGCCTGCGGCCAACAATGGCAGGATGCGAATAGATCGGTGCACGTTTCTCGAAAATCTTCAGGCGGTCGATGACGCGTTTCGTTCCGTCAGTGGCAAACAAAAGTATCTCGCCGTCAGCGACGATCATGACGCGGTCGGCCGACACAAAAAGCGATGCATAATCGCTCAACGCTGGGGCTCTCATTCGCCACAATTCATCCAGGCCACTTGAAATGTCCAAGCAGTACACAAAATCACGAACACAGTAGAGATAATGCCCTGCAACAACCGGAGTGGTCATATCAGGTCGCAATCGTTTGTTCTGTGTAACCAATTTGGGCTGATCGAAACCGCCAGAAAAGCTGAACCGACGTGTGCCATTGTTCCTAGTACACACAATCAAGTTGTCGCCATGCACGACAGGCGTAGGCACATTGAAGTCGCCGGGGGCATTAGGCTCGATCGTCCACAACCGCTCGCCTGTTTCCACATCCCAGCCGCCAAGGGTTGTGTTGTCATGCCCGATGATTTGGCCACGTCCGCCAATCTTCGCAAAACAGTGAGAGCCATAGCCAGGCAACCTCCCGGTGGTTTGCCAAATGGTCGCACCTGAATTGGGATTGAGCGCAACGATCGCAGCGTCCGGGTTCCCCGGTGAAACAATCAGCTTCCCATCCGCAATAAGTGGCGAACCGCAGTGCCCCCAAGGCAGCTCTTCAGTGATTGGAAAGTCTAATCGGAAATCGCGTTCCCAAACCACGCGGCCGGTCCGCATCTCTATACAAAGCAGAATGCCGGTCGCACCGAAGCAGTAGCAGAAACCGTCGACGATTAGCGGCGTCGCGCGGGGAGAATTACCGTAATCGAACTGAGCGATCGAGAGACGTTCGACCTGCCAGATCGATCGACCGGTCTTCGCATCCAAGCAGTAGAATACATCGTGGAGATCGTCAAAATCACGATCACCAAATACGACGAAAGACTCGTTGGCTGCGATGCCGCCGAGCCCTTCGCGCGCCAGGTCAATTTCCCAGATGACGTTTGTTTTCTTGGGTAGCCGGTTCGGCAACCAAGTAACGCGGCCGTTGCGACCATTACCACGCCAGCCGTTCCAACTGGCTAGCGTCGTGTCACTGGTGTCTGCAGCTTCTTTTTTTTTGCAGCACTGGTGATGGATTTCTCGACCACCGTCTCATCGCTAGGCGCCGTTTTTTCAGCGACTTCGACAAACCCAATCAACGACTCGAGCGCCTCCAAGACATCGGGATGATGCTTGACACCGCCTAAGGCCACGCTCACCGCTTCCGCTTGCTGCTTCGTCAGTTTTGCTGAAAAAAAAGCGGTGACAAACGGAACCGGTGCGGTTTTACCCACCACCCGCAGATCGCCCTTCCTGATTTTTCCGCAGCCCTCGAGCAGCGGCTGCGCGTAGCTAGAAATCACGGCTGCAGTTCGTGATTCAGGACCTAAATCGATTACTTTGCATGCCCCATCACTGCACGCCTCGTCAATCTCGCGTAGCTTCTGAGGAACCTTGATCTTCGATTTGGTCAGCAACGCAAGTGCAGCGTCGTGTTTTTCCTTCGAGGATGCGGAACCGAAGATGATTGTATAACCCTTGAGATCCGACAGCCGCTTGGCCGGGTCAGCGCGGTTGACAACGATCAAGCCGTTTTGGGTCGTCGAGCCTTGCATATCGGTTAGGCGAAATTTCGGGCTTGCCCTTAACTTCAGCGCCTTCAAGTCCGACTCGACAACCGATTGCTTTCCGATGATGATGTCGGCACCACCGGCTTTTTTGTGGCCTTCAGCAAGAGTCGCAGCAAATGCAAGTTTGACTTCGACACCCAGCTCGTCTTTCAAAAACTCCGCAAAGCGCTCGTAATCGCGCTGCGCGTATCCTTCGACGCAGGGACAAGACAGCGGAGCGGCAAGCGGATCCATCACGACCACAGATAACTTGCCTGCGCCGCCCGGCCACGCATCTTTCGCCAAAGCGGAAGCCGACAACGATGCCGCAACACAAAACGTGACCGCCGAAGCAAGTTGACGACTATTGCTCATTGTCACGTGCCCCCGTTTCGAGCGCGGCAGTTCGCTTGACGGTGTCTGACGCCGTTTTTGGCTGCATGATAACGATGTGGTTGCGAGTTAGGTCAAGCATGTAGATGTTGTCATTGACCGGTGAAACGGCAATGGACACATTTTTGCATCCGGGAACAAGGTCTACGTCGCCGATGAAATCGATCAAGTTGCCCGTTGCGTCGAACTTCTTGATGCGGCCGAGCGAGGCTTCTGCGGTGTAAACATGACCCGAACCATCAAAACACACGTTCATTGGGTTGCAACAGCTGCCGAAACCGTCGATGCCCGTTCTGTCCGACTTACCCCACTGCGTAATCTTCGTGCCGTCAAAATCGTAATGAACGACTCGATCTGCCGAATTCTCAGCGACAAACAGGCCGCGCTGACAACACTGAACGTCCATTTGGCCACAGCAACCACGCAAGCCTTCGATTATGATCTCACCGCCGCTCAGATCGGCACCGGTCTTCCAAACATCGTATCCGTAGCCGGACAGCGCTCGTGTTGTCACGAAAACCGCATCGGCGGAGGAACATACGGACGAGATACGCATCTTGGATCGGATCAGAACATCGATTTGCTGCTGGATGGCTTCTTCGGTTGGACCTTTCTCCTCGTCGTCATCGCCCATCGCTTCGAGCTGCAGCGTATAGCGTTCGTTTAGGTCAGAGATCGCTTGCAAGGTGCTCTTCTCGGCCTCAGTCAGTTCGCGTAACTCAGACATTTTCTCAAGCTGCTCGATAAGACTCTTGTAAGACTTGACCCGTGCTTCCACCATACTCCGGCCGCCGCGTTGCTTGAGGCTAGCAATGGCCGACTTTCGAAGCTCCTCGTCGTCACTCTTCAATCGTGCCGCGTGCGGTGAAGTAGCCGTTTTCAGGAGCTTTCCGCTGCGATCATAGTGAAACAACTTGCCTTCACCGGCGACGAGTAACGTCCCGTCGGGGCGAACGTTGACGGCCTCCGGTTTTACATCAACTTCCCAGTTCTTGGTGACTTCGCCGGAATCATCAATGATTAGCAGTTCTCCCGGCCCGCTACCACAGACCGCGACGATTTCGCCCTGGGCGTTGAGACAAAATGCATTGATCGTAGGCGCGTCGTCCGCCAACTTGATCGTAGTGGCCTGCCGGTGCGTCGATTTGCTCTCAATACTAGATACTGAATCGGCAGCTGATGCGACTGCTGCGACGATACACAGAACGGTTCCCAAAATAGTGCTTCTCATCCGTGCGTTTCCCCTTTTTAAAGAAGTTGGGCGGTATCGACGCGGGCTGAGGAATCAGGTGAGTTGTACTGGGCGTCGGTGCGAGCGAGTGTATTTGCGTTGTTGCGGCAATAAGGTTGCTGGCAAGATTCGCTTCTCGGTCTCGCGTTATTCAGATCGTATCAGTTTTCGGCTCGCAAGGCAAAATTTGTCCGGCTCGTAGCGCCTGTTCCAAAACTGACAGATTTGCTTGCTTTGGCAGATCCATGTTTCGGAAGCGGCTTACCAAGTTCGAATGCTCCCGGGCGGCAGGCCAAGTAACTTAGACTTCATTACTGACGGATTTATCTGGAGTAGCGATCGGGCTGTTTGCCCGTCAGCCGAAGGCGTAGGCGGCCTTCACATCACGAACTCACTGTGGATTTGACGCTGCCTAAATGA
>DNPC01000198.1 GCA_003501565.1 Planctomycetaceae bacterium
GAGTATACGCAAGCGCTCATTCAAATTTGTAGAGGCGCCAATCACGGCGGGCGCTTTAGGCCCTAGTCCCACAGTGTTTTCGGCTGCGGAATTTTTTCTTTTCCGCATCGTTTTCTGCCGGTTTCACTAGTGCCCGGTTGCGCGAACTCGACCTTCAACGGAGTCAGTCCGTCCACCTTTTAGAGTGTCTGTTCATTCAAAATTTTTGTGACAGAGATAAGCTTCCGGTAGAGAGCCCCGACGCTTGAAGTGTGCTGTCCGCCCGTGCAAAGATCAGGACATCAACAACTAACCGACAGGAGTACATGATGCAGAGGCTACTGACGCAACAGGAACTGGCCGACGAACTCGGTCTGCATCGCAAAACAATACAAGGCTGGGTTGCCCGTGGGCTGACTGGATATCAGCGCTCAGAGGGTAAACGCACCTACTACACCGTGGGCGACGCAAAAGCCTGGGCACGTCGTCAGCACTGGCTGCGTGCAGACGTGGGTAACTAAACGACAACAGCCCTGGGGCGAACCAGGGCTGCTGAAGATGTTCATGCGAGCTGAGCTTTGCAGGCGAGTCTCGCGGTGTCAAAGACTGTTGAGGACCTTTTGACGTGATCCAGCGTAGCAAAACTGACGGTGATTGTCCAGGCGTACGCCGACGTTCTGGTGGTGAAAATGAGCCGATTGCACCGCTCGATTATCTTGCCCGAGAATGGCGCGACTACTATTCAGAGCACAACCACGGCCGCCGCTATCAAGCGCTCAGTAGTGCACGCCGAGGGATAAGAGCCAAAGTCGCTTCCGACGCACCAGATTGGCTTAACGCGAATCCACTATTTAACTTTCCCAAGTGGAATCACCCAGAGTTTGCGAGGCTATGCCGGTGCATGCTAAGCAAGTATGGCCGCCGTGGCTTTGCGTGCCTGCTCTGGCTTCAAGAGTCGCGAATTGAGGCCGACCGGGTTCTTCCGGGTTCCGACGACAAGAACAAGCCGATTAAGCTCCTGGATCCGGCGGAGACGCCGTATCGGGGAGTGTCTCATGTTGAGCTTGAACGCCGAATGGACGAGGCAAATTTCGGCAAGCATGAGGAGATTCTCAAGAATGAAATTCGCATGGCGTACAACCGCTACTTGCGGTTCGGCTATTTCAAAATTGGGTATGACCCATTCGACTTTGTCTTTACATCCGCGGCCAGGCGGAAGCTATTCACGTTTTTGAATAGTTGCTCTGATGTAGTTGGCAACCACTCCAGTGGCTCTAGCTCGATAGCACGTGCATTTCACGACTTTGGCGGTCAAGAAAAAGCGCCGACATATATTGGAGCTAAGTATTCTCTCTCTTCTAATGTAATTCGATACTTCTCTGTTACACCTGAATACTTACTTCAGAAGTACAACAAATGGTGTGACTACTGCGCGCTAAAGAACTTACCACAGAACCTAGATATCAACGCATCTACCGAGTGGGGAAAGGCCGCGCTCGAATCCTTAAAGACTACGAACGTACCTACTGAGACCGCCGTAGACTCTTCTGACAACGACAAACACACGCACGCACAGCGCAAACTGGACAGACTCACCAAACGCGGCGTTGTCTGCATCGTCATTCGCCGACATGGTCGGGTCTATCACGCGTTAAGCACTCTCACCAAAGTCGACCGCTCGCGAATGTCAATTAACGGCGAGACTACCGCTGAGGTGGATTTACACGCGGCTTTTACGGCGATTCTGGCTTCTAGCCTGCCCGATGGGGCACGTGAGAAGGTTGTTGCAAAGCTCCAGGCATGCGATTGGTATAGCCAATTCAACGAGGCATATCGCAAGTTCGAACAAGAGCTTCGTCGTGATATGGAGTACCGTGGGGCGTCGGATGAGGCGATCGCTGAAAGACTGAAAGGTGCGAAGGTGGAGTTCCAACGACAGTGCCTGTTCTCCGCTGTTACAAAACCCGAGGCAACACCGCTGTTCTCTGAGTTCCGCCGCAATCACCCAGAGTTGGCTTTCTTGTGTAGGTCATTGTTGCGCAAGTACGGGCGTCGTAGCTTCGCGTGCCTCCTCCAGTGGCAAGAGAGTCGCCTAATGATCGATCGGGTGGTTCCTGCGCTGCGGCGGCTGGGAATTAAGGTGCTGTCGAATCACGACGGCCTAATCGTCAAGGAGTCCGACGCTGAGCGGGCACGCGCAGTCCTTTGCGAGATTGCGACCGACCACCTAGGTTTCGAACCCGGGATCAAGATCAAGAAACATTCGCCACAAATTGACGCAATAGCTGCGTAATTGGGCAAGCCCACTCGGCTGAATCAAAAACAACGAAATTTACATCTTCGGAAAAGAACGATGACCGCACTTTCAACACTCGATGGCCCCGTAGAGACTCCTCGTTCTGCAAATCAGATGAGCGATCTGAGCGAAGAGCAGCAACTCAAGAAGCAAGAGGGGATCATTCGCAAGGCGATTGCGGATACGGAGAATGCCGCATTGCGTGCCGGGCAGGCATTACTGGTGATTAAAGAGGACAAGCTTTTCAAACCAAAGTACAAGAGTTTCAGTAAGTACTTGAAGGAAGAATGGCCGGAACTCAACTCAAAAAGAACAGCGAATCGAGACATCGTATTCGCGAGGGTCGTGCGAAAAATAGGGACCAATTGGTCCCTGTGTGTACCTCAAAATGAATACCAAGTTCGCGCGATGACCAGGGTTGAAGAGTCCGTTTGGCCTGAGGTCTGGGAGCAAGTCGCAGAGAAGGTTGAGGCTGGCGAGAAACTGACTGGCCCATTGGTGGAGTCAGTTGTTGATCTCTTTGATCCTGATGGGGCAGCGACCAAGAAGAGTGATAAGCCTCAGCAGCTTCAGGATGAGAACGGCCAGGACATTGACACACCTTCGGTAGACGAGCAGCCATACCAACCTGGCGGTTCGGATGACACCGAGAAGGAAGAGGCGCGGCAGAGTCATGCGGCTGCAAAGGACAATCGGCAACAGCGGCCGGACGATATTGAAATCGCACCTTCTCCTACCCCTGACCAATCCGCCACGACTGCCCCCAATGTTCCAGCGGACGATATCAGCCAAGATCAAATACTCGCCCAGATTCGGCGGTTGGCCGAACAGCTCGATGAGCATCACCTTGCCGCTCTTTCCAGAGAGCTTGGGGCGGAAGCCAAAGACCCGCTGCAATCGCTTCGATCTCAAAGCCCTACCGATAGGCAAGCAATTCTTCTTCGGGCGTACCGAGAGTTCCCCGAGGACTTCTGCGCAGTTGAGGAAGCGCAGAAGGCTGAGCCTCTGGTGCTAAGCTACGAGTTTGATCCCCGCGAGATCAAAATGACGCCTCAAATGGCGGCGAGCAAAGAATTCCGGGAGATGTGGAACGAGTGGTGTGGCCATCAGGAGGATCTCGGCAGCCCCCTCTCGCCGGAGGTCGCGCGATTCCATTTCAAGATGGTCGGACGAAAACGGATTCCAACAGCAATCGCATGCCTCCAGGGAGCAATTGATATTGGCGAGGACACCCCGTTGCTGCGGCCATTAAGACAAGATCGGAAGGAAACTACACATCCGGTGGCGGCCAATCCGCCAACGGTTGAAGAAGTTGCAGAGTACGCGGAATCGATCGACCAGCGTCACTTCGACGCTGAGCTGTTTGTCGATACCTACGCTTGCAAAGGTTGGGTTATCGGCCCTGATAAGCCCATGGTTGATTGGAGGGCTGCGGTACGGAAGGCAAAAACCTGGTGCTGCGAAGGGAGGGTTAAGCGAAAGCGGCGAATCCCAGTGGCAGCAGGTGAGACTAGGGACTTCTAGTGTCAGTCGCCGTCCCTTGCACCGTGTGCGGGAAAAAGCAAAAACAGCGAGGCACACCCGGTGTTGCCGGTATGCCTCGCTTGGCTTCACAGCCACGCGAGCCGAAAAGTCCTTGCCGGGAAAATCTTCAGCTCACATGCAAAAGTCTACATCCGCAACCGCCAAAACCACAATCGTCAACGCACAGCGTCACCTTCTCCGCCATTGGTCACCGCCGAAAAGGATACGAGGCTATCCGGCTTCGATACACGCTGTTGTATCGGCAATTCATGACCGGACAGTTGAGTCCTCTGATCCATGCTTCCGAGCCGGGCGGTCTGAGCTATCAGACCTGACGAAGTTACCGCTGCGATCTGTTCGATACGTCGTTAGTGGGCTGGTTGCCAGTGGCGTTCTGACGGCCGACTGTGACCGCCATATTCGGCTAGTCGAAATCAATTGGCCAGCCGTCGCCTCTCGTGTTGCCGCCACTGAGCTTGTAAGTCTCCTTAGGCGTTGCAACGACACCGCTACGCTTTGGCTTCGCTCGTGCTTAGCCGATATTGCCCTGCCCTTAACGCCGGATCAGTGCCGAACGAAGATCATCGCTGAGACGACACTTCCTGCGATCACAGGCCCACATCGGGGTTCGCTTCTAAGCCACAAAGCGCTGCTGCTTTGGGTCCATTTAGCACCTGGCCGCGACCTGAGCACCAGAGATATCGCCCACATGCTCGGCAGTAGTCGTCGCGTCGCCCAAAAGGGCCTTCGGTCGCTCGTTGAAGCGGGCTACATCGTCCGAGCGGCATCGCCAGTGATCATGTGGCAGCGATTGCTTCAGGATGCCCCCGCCGACACGTTGGCTGAGCTGTCACTTCGCGCTGACGACGAGGCACGCTCTTGGATTGAGGGAATTTCACCTAGCTTCATGGAGGCCGCCTGATGGCTTCACCAGAATACATGCTTGGTCGCCGGTTCGTTCGGTCGCTGCCAAAGCGAGATCCACTGCGGATAGCTGCTAAGGACTTTCGCGATGGAGACTTTGCGGCTTTCGCGGCAGAGCACTTCGATGCGACTGACCGCTCTTTGTTGGTCGCAAGGATTTGGCTGAGAATCCGCGAAAGTAGCCAGCTCGATTTTAGTGAATTTTGTGAATTGACTGGGATCCAGCCAATCGCTGAGCCACACCGGGCCTTGGCCTTCGTCCTCGGTATGGTGGGAGGCGCGTAATGACGGAAACGAAGACAGATCGGAATCGGGAAATCGCCCGTAGATACCACGCGGGCGCATCAGCCCCGGCGCTCGCGGTCGAGTATGAAATCAGCCACCAGCGGGTTTTCCAGATCCTCAAAAACCAAGGCGTCGAAACTGACTTCCGACGATACGCAACGTTACACCCATGCCCACGATGCGGGAAGATGTTCAAACGCGAAAGACGAAAGCTTGGGCCGCGCAGCTACACCACAGTCTCACATCTGTGTGCGGCCTGCCGTACGCCAGCAGCACAGGTAGAACACAGGTACCGTGACATTGTCGCGTATATCCCGGATGACAGGTTTATCACGTCAACAGGGCTTGCGGAGCAATTTAGACTTCATCGGGTACTGAAAGCGATTGGGCTGCTTGATGAACATGGAATTGCTACAGCGGTCGGCAAGCATCCAGTCTCGGTCACTCGGATGGTATTACCGGAATCCGCGGAGCGTGACGAACGAGTTTCCAGCCTTATCCGTGACGGCCAAGGGGTGGGGGCGATTTGGTACGCAATGCCAGATTTGAGTTTCGACGAAATGGTGCTCTCGCTCGCAGCGATCGGTGCGAAATTCAGTTCACCGCTCACGACAGTGCAACGTGACGCGGAAGTCGCGCGAGCGCATCTCCAGGGTGCGACACAGGATCTGCTTGCGGAGCAATTTTCACTTTCCCGGCAGACGATAAGTTCGATCCTTCGTCGCCAAAAAAAGGCATAAGCCATGCAGCGACTTAGCCACCGCGAGCGCCTCATTCGCCTAATGCCCGCCTACCAGGATGAAATCGCACGAATTGAGCGAGATGCCAAGATTGTCGAGTTGCACCAGGTAGGAATGGTTGCATCCGAAATCGCATCGCAACTGAGTATCAGCCGCACAACGGTCCAGAGAGTTGTGTGCCGAGAAGGCGTGACATATAGCCGTTCTCAGTCGCTACACCTTCAG
>DNPC01000285.1 GCA_003501565.1 Planctomycetaceae bacterium
GATTTCGGGGAGGGGCCGAATCACCATGCGATTCCCCAGATGCGGATCGCGACGAACCACCAAAGAAATCCTCCCCGACCACAACATCCTCCCCAGCAATCAGCGCATTCAGCAAACTGGCAAACACCGAGTACCCATTCGGGGCGTCGGGTGACACATCCCACAATACGTCCCCGGGGGGCATCAGGGGACTCGCGCAATCGTCCGCAGAGCCATCCGAATGCTTTGCGAAAACGCCCATGTCAGGATAATAGAATCTGCGTTCCCGATCCGCAGAAACATAGAATAATGGCGTGCTAGCCATCCGTTTCGCCAGAGCTCAAATCAGAACGACGGCCTTCACTGGGGCTAATCGAATCACCACTTTCTTGACCTTGCTGATGCTCACGGATTCGCTCTTCAATATCCCCGACCGTCACGGGGATTGAATCCTTGAACACATCCACCCCAAACTCCGCCTCAATCTTCACCGCCAACACCGCCAACCGGAGCGAATCCAACCCGAGGTCATCTCGAAGTCGACTCTCGTCCGTGAAGCTAAGCTCATTGGTCGATGATGACTCTGCCAAAGTCTGTTTCAAGAATTCACATACTTGCATCGCTACGGCAACTCTATTTGTTGGGACCAAGGCTGGTTTTCTTGATACCACTCTACACACCTTTCGAGCCCTTGTTGCAGTTCGACAACAGGCTCCCAACCCAGTAGCGACTTCGCCTTGCTGATATCGGCCCATGTTTCCTTGATATCAGCTTTATGGAATGGTTTGTGATCAATGACTGCCTTTTTGCCCAACAGAGATTCCAAGGTTTGGATGACGGTGTTGAGTGATACCGGCCGCTTGCCACCGCCCAGGTTCACGATTTCGTAGCCTACGGGTTCAAGCGCTGCGATAGTTCCTGCCGCGATATCATCGACATAGGTGAAGTCCCGCGCTTGTGATCCATCACCAAATAGCTGAATCGGTGTCCCTTCGTCGATCCACTTGATGAATCGAAAAATGCACATGTCAGGCCGTCCTGCGGGCCCATACACAGTGAAATACCTAACCACGGTAACGTCGATGTCGTAAAGATAGTGGTGCGAATACGCAAGGACTTCCGCTGCCTTCTTGGACGCTGCATATGAAGAAATTGGCGTATTAACGGAGAGCGACTCAACGAAAGGCATTTCCTGTCCGGCGTAGAGCGATGAGGTCGACGCCAGCACGTATTTTTTTACGTCATGCTCCTTCATCGCCTCCAGCAAGTTAAGGCTACCAAGTGCATTCGTTGTCATGTAAACCGTTGGGTTTTCCATCGAGTACCGAACACCTGCTCTGGCCGCAAGGTTCAACACGGCCTCGAATTGAAACTCTCTAAATATGCGGTCGACAACCGAACGATCTTCAATATCCGCCTCGAAGAACTCGAAGTCACCAGCAAGCTTATCAAGCCGATGACGTTTCAAGCTCACGTCATAATAGTCGTTGACATTGTCAATACCGACGACGGTATGACCGTCTCGCAATAGTTGCGATGCAACCTGGTTCGCAATGAAACCTGCACAACCTGTGACCAAGAAACTACTCATCGTACCTAATTGCTCTTAAGAGAATTTTTGCTAAGCCTTAACAACGTTTGCCCTTTGGCCTGCAACACGTTTCGTAGCATTGCGAGTATCAACTACTAGTGCCGCATGTTCTACAATCATTTCATAATCAAACGCACTATGATCCGTAGCAATTAGGACGCAGTCTAGCGACGCCAAATACTCAGGCGTAACCACCTGAGATTTTAGATCAGGAACGTCGTAGTTGCGCATCGCGGGCAACGACGGAATATGGGGATCGCTGTAGCTGAGAACAGCCCCCAGATCTGCTAACAATTCCATGAGTTTGAACGACGGGCTTTCGCGCGGGTCATCAACATCTTTTTTATACGCGACGCCGAAAATACCAACCTTGCTCCCACGAACTGGTTTGCGTTGTAAATTGAGCGCTTCGGCTACCTTATGAACCACATAAAGCGGCATACTAGTGTTAATTTCGCCAGCCAACTCAATGAACTTCGTCGGCATTTCATATTTTCGAGCAACCCAACTTAAGTAGAACGGATCGATTGGAATACAGTGCCCCCCCAGCCCCGGTCCTGGGTAGAACGCCTGGAAGCCAAAAGGCTTCGTCTTGGCAGCATCGATCACTTCCCAAATGTCTACACCAATTCGGTCAAACAAAACTTTCAGTTCGTTCACCATCGCGATATTGATGCTGCGATAAGTGTTCTCCAATATTTTGCAAGCTTCAGCAGCCTCGACGCTCGAAACGAGAACAGTTTTTGCGACTGCCATCGAATATACTATATCTGCGATTTCTCGAGAGTTAGGCCCGTATCCGCCCACTACCTTGGGAATGTTGCTCGCCGAAAAATCCCTATTCCCAGGATCCTCGCGTTCGGGACTGTACGCGAGAAAGAAATCAACGTCGACAGTAAGTCCGCTCCTCTCCAAAATCGGTAGCATCAATTCACGCGTTGTCCCAGGGTACGTAGTGCTTTCTAGCACAACCAATTGCCCAGTACGTAGCACTCTAGCGATACTTCTCGTCGTCGCCTCAACATACTTCAGGTCAGGATCTCGGCTCGCGCTCAGAGGAGTGGGAACGCAGATCAGGATAACGTCAGGCTCCGCCAATCGCGACATATTCGTTGTAGCTTCAAAGCGGGCTTCGGCATGCCATTGCTGAACTCGTGTAGAAGGAATGTGTGAGATGTAACTCTTGCCTGATTGGAGCTCTTGGACTTTCTTTTCATCGACGTCGAAACCGATTAGCCTAAAGCCTGTCCCCAGAAACGCATCAATCAAAGGCAAGCCAACATATCCGAGCCCGACAATGCCCACGGTAGCTTCACGTTCCCTAATTGCGGTTATCAGATCAATCTTAGCGCTCAAAACGAATTACTCCTCAGCCGGTAAAAAACGCCCAGCTTCGTGGTTATGTCAAGAATTAGGAAAAGTCGCGGAAACTATACTTCTGCCAGGAAAGCAAACCAACGGGCGGCAAAAGCATTCACTCTGCATCTAGAAGAATTTTAAACATCTGTTCGTTGATATCCTTCACATCGAATTTCGATTCTGCAAGCTCTCTACTCTTGTTCGCCATATCTTCAAGTAAAATTGAATTCTCAGCGAGCTTGACAATCGACCTGCCTACTTCTTCAGCTGACTTTGGAGCAACTAGAAAACCATTCTCATTCTCTACTACGGTTTCGCGACAGCCGGGCATGTCACAGGTAACAACTGCGCGGCCGGTTGCAAGGGCTTCAAGAAGAGTTCGTGGCGTTCCCTCCGGGTAATAAGACGGAAGCACCACTACACTTGCTTCCGCCAAAACACTCCGAACGTCGGCAAGTCGCCCACGAAAATCGATAAGTCCCTGCCCACACCACGCTTCAATTTCTTCTTGAGAGATGCTATTGTCTGCCCCATCAGGCCAGCCGACCAAAATGAAGCGCGCTGAAGGGTATTTTTCGCGAACAATCTTCGCGGCACCAGCGAATTCTCGTACGCCCTTTTCCTCAATCAAACGGCTGATCATTAACGCAGCGAAGCTATTGGGAAGGGGCCGTTTTTTGAAGAATTCAAGATTGATTCCGGAACCATTTACAAGTTGTACATTCCGCTGATTGACGTATCGGCTTGCCAACAAGAATTTTTTATCATCTGGGTTCTGCACGATCACTTCGTCAGCGTACCTTAAGGAACGCTTAAGGATCTGCCGAGCGACCAGGCGGGTTGACTGCACCAACAGTCTCTCGGAAGAAGAAAACGCACTACCTAATCCGGTCAACATGGACACAACACGGGGAACCCCGCAAAATCGACCGGCAATCCCTCCGTAGATCACTGGCTTTAGCGTGTAACAAAAAAGTATATCAGGTCGAGTATTGCGGACTAGCGAACATAGTTTTCCACAATATCCGAAGTCGCGAAGCGGATTGCTTCCGTTCCTGTCCAGTGGCAACTCGTGGACAACCACACTTTCATCCTCAAGCGTCTGCCTCACGTCAGAACTTATATTCGGTGCAGCCGCATGTACTTCAACACCTCTTCCACGAAGCAGGATTAATAGGTCAAGTCGGAATCGGACTAGAGACTCAGCAAAACTCGCGACAACCAAAATTCGCATTGATAACCTAAACCTATAACCCTAGAAGTTCGTTGTAGAGATTGGTGTACCGACGATAAGTACTGTCAATAGAGAAATGCTCCGAAGTTGCTCGCTTCAGGCTCATCGACAGCTGGTCATAGCCGGAGCGTTCCAAGCCATCAATCGACGCGATTCCGTCGACCCAAGCCTGCTTACGGGCTTTTGAAATCTGAACTCCAGAAATTAAGTTTGCAATCTCTTGGTGAGGCGCGATATCGGACAATACAACAGGTAATCCGACGGATAGTGCCTCCAGAACAGCAACCGGCATACCTTCGCGCACGGATGATGAAACGAAAATAGAGGCCTCTTCCATCAAATCGCGAACTCTTTGCCGAGATACCATGCCCCAAAAATGTATTCGATCAACAACTCCAATCTTTCCCGCTAGCGATTCAAGTTCGTTCCGTAGTTCGCCGTCGCCAACAATATGAAGGGAATAGTCGGGAAGCTCAGTCATAAGCTGAACAAGCCATGCTTGATTTTTTGCGGGAACTAACCTTCCAACATTCAAGAGAAATCTCTTTTTTCGACTCTGCGTCACACGGGTTTCGGCGAATTTCACACCATTCGAAATGACCCGACATCTTCCCGCAATTTTCCGCAACAAAGTTGGAAATGCATCGCGGGCTGATGAGCTAACAAAAACCGTGCAACGGGCCAAGGCTACGTTTGCTACGGATAGAACCTTATGAACTAATCGATACTCCTTAAACATCGTATGTAGAGTGTAGACGCGCGGGGAAAACGGACTGTGCATGAGCCCGATCAACTGTGCTGCCACTCCGCTTCGTCCCATATGAACATGAATCAACGCACTTCGACATTCCACCAGTTCATTTCGAAGCGACCTCCAAAGTGCCCAATAGCTACCGTCGCATTCATAAGTTCTAAGACCGCTTTCAAATGCTCTAGTTTGAAACTCCTTCGAAAAATCCGGCGACACAACGTCAAGTACAATTAATACATTGTCTTCATTTGGTTGGCTCTGCGACCTTTCGCAACCAAATTCGTAGAACTCAATGCTGACGGGACTCGCGGCATTTACGACCGTAATGATTTTGCGCTTCGTCATTGTCATAATGATTGGCGCGCGATGGCGTCCACTCTGCTAAACAACAATTGTCCAAGTTCCAAAGGCCGATTGGGTACCAATGATCTACAATACATCCGTTTACCTCCCACGGAGCTCTCGGTACAAATCAATAGTACTGCTCTCCAACTTCGAGGGCGAGAAATCCTGCTCAGCACGGGCACGAGCATTGCGAGCCATTTTCGAAAGTCGTCCTGGTATACTGACCAACTCCGCAATATCAGCTGCCGCCGAAGCTACATAACTCTCGGTTGAATATACTAGCCCCTCTACTCCGTGGCGTACTATACGCGGAACATCGCCGACCGCTGTTGCAACGACCGGCCTCCCTTCAGCCAATGCCTCGAGTACGACATTGGGTGTTCCTTCATTGTCCGAACACAGAACCACCATGTGAGCTTCACGCAGTATGCATCTCGGGTCGGTCGTGAATCCGGGGAACGTTACATCCGCCGATTCCTTTACAAGCCCCTGCAACTGCAACCTTAACGGTCCCTCGCCCCAAATCGCCAAGCTTAGCCTTGGGCCGCGGATTCTCTGAATTTCCTCCACCAATTGTATTGCGCGACCCCAGTTCTTGTTCTCGTCCAATCTTCCTATCCCAACAACCCTCAATACACCTCCAGGTTGTGGTTCCTTAGGCAAGCTGAAGGGGCCAAGTTCAACCGCATTCCCGATATACCTGACCCGTCGAGGTGCTCCGAATGCCGAGCATGCTCTAGCTTCTTCAGCAGATGCAATGCTGTTTGCAACAAGTTGCTTGGGAAAGACGCTTGATAGTACCCCTCTTAAACGCCCTGCTCCGCGTCTCTCCCATTCGTACATACCGCGAATGCTCCCAACAGAGCTCTTTCGCAAAGCGAATGCGACCAACCAAACAGGAAAATTTGACGTAAAAGCATACGAGTGAATAATGCCAGCTTTCGACTTCGCCGCTATCCGAAGAAGATCCCATAGCTTGCTTAGAAAAAAACCATCTTTGACAACATGCAGCCTAACACCAACGTCACGTAATAAATCTGAGTAGACCTCATTTCCTGATGGTCTCCAGACAGCGACGTGCACTGATACCCCAGAAGCAACCAATCGTTTTGCTAGAATTAATAGCTGCCGTTGGTAGCCCCCTCCCCCAAGGCAACCAACAACGAACAGGATTCTTCGATTATTCACTTATCGTATCGACCTCTGATGCGTGTGCTGATGCCGTCGAGTGTTCATGGATTTCAAGCAATCCGCTGGTGACCATCAACGACACGGCGATGTAAAAAATGTGTCCACCAGTTACAACCGATTCGTTGTGGGTCATTCCATTCCATATGTAGTTAATCAACGCGATTTGAGCGCCGACCGTCAGCCAGCTTGTTGTAAGGAGCGGCCGCTTTCGCCGAATCATCCCCCAAAGATATTTTGCGATATACAGATGCAAGGCAGCAACGATAAGCCCGCCCAAGATCCCATAGTAGATCCCAGCATTGAGGAAAGTGTTGTGCGGAACGATCGTATACTTTTCGCTAAACGGCAGCGCTCCCATTCCAATTATCGGGTGCTCCAATATTTCCCCCGCCGCGATGGGATAGAACTCAAACCTTTCGGTGTCTAAGAAAGTCTCAAACTTTGAAAAGTTTTCGTATTTGACTGTTGACTCACTAGAGAAGAAGGGGAGAAACAAATAGACCATTCCCGCGATCAGCCCGCCCATTAGCGTGAATTGCACAAACTTTCTGGTGTTGACCTCAGGAAAACTCATGCTCGCGATAACAGCAAGGCTTGCACAAGAGAGGCCAGCACCTACGACACCCGAACGGGAACGGCATAGGAACAGGCAAACAACTGCAAGCACACAAAAGCTGATACTCGCAACCTGAACTAAAGACCCAAACCGGGAGAAGAATGCAAGCGTCAATGCGAAAGGCGCGGTTACAAGAATCGTGTATGCAAATGTCACAGAGAATGTAGAGAGCCCTGACACGGCTTGGTCGTCATAGTCAGAGTAAATATCAATAATACCTGCTGCAAGCTGCTGATGCCAAATGGGATGGAACATCTCATGGAGCTGCCTGGCAATCGGAACATTGAAGTATTGCAAGACTGCTACGATGCAGGAAAGTCCCACGACACAAGTTAAGCACGCAACAATGAACTCTAGTTCGTGCTTGCGGTTGATCAGCACAACACTGCAATAGAGAAAAAGAACCGGCACGATACGCTTTGCAACAAAGTCAAGTACATAGCCTCTTCCGCCGGACTCTGACGCAGCTAACGTGCCATTTGCGAGATCATTGATGCAGATCCACGTAAAAAATACAAAGGTGAAATAAATGTAAGGCCGAAGTTGATTACCCCTATCTGCAATCCTTAGCGCCTTCGCCTGCTTTGAGGCTGCTACTAATGCCAAGAGTAGAACCAAGTAGA
>DNPC01000281.1 GCA_003501565.1 Planctomycetaceae bacterium
GCCGACTGGCGGGCCGCCGTTTTGTTGGTGAGCACGACTGGTATCGCGAGGGTGCGAAAGTGCTCCTGGCGCTGCAAAACCCAACCAATGGACAATTTGCATCAGGCAGCACTACAGGCAACAGCAAGATTGCAGAGACCGCTTTTGGCATTTTGTTCTTGGCAAAGGGTAAACGGCAACTGGTTGTAAGTCGCTTGCAGTACGGTCGCAATTTAGACTGGAACCGGCATGCTCCAGCAATCCCGAACCTAACCGCTCACACGGAGCTGGCGTGGAAACGTGACCTCACCTGGCAGAACGTTGTACTCGAGCGAACGAATCTACAAGAGCTGCTAGATACACCGGTTTTGTTTATCAGTGGAACCCGACCGCCACAGTTTACCGATCCACAGAAAAAACTTCTGAAAGACTATGTCGATAACGGCGGCTTCATCTTCGCGGAAGGCTGCGTGGGAGATGGCTGCGATGGCAGTACTTTCGAAGCCGCGTTCAACGCACTGGTACAGGAGCTGTTCGAAAAACCGCTGACCCGCCTACCTCCCGAACACCCAATCTGGACAGCCGAATCGCGATTGACGCCCGATGAACTCCCGGAGGGGACTTGGTTGTACGGCGTCGAATCTTGTTGCCGACTAGGCGTCGTTTACTGCCCTACCAGCTTGAGTTGTCGTTGGTCGCTCAGCCCAGCCTATGGAGCCAAACCCGATTACAGCGAAACTGTCCAAACGCAGCTCGACAACTTCACCAAAATCGGCCTGAATGTACTGGCCTACGCGACCGGCCGCGAGCTAAAAGAGAAACTAGATTTGGTGACCGTGCTCGAAGAGAAATTGCCGCCAACGCGCTCCAGCCGCAACATCCTGTTCTTACCCGTGCTACGGCATAACGCGGGTGCCGACGACGTCCCCATGGCAGCACCAAAACTCTTGCAGTGGCTCTCAAATGAAGTGGAAATCCACACGAACACGGAAAAGCGCCTGATTTCCATCACTGAAAACGAATTGCAGAAATACCCGATCGTTTTCATTCATGGCCGCGGAACACTCAAATTGACCGAAGCCCAACGATTGTCACTAAAGACATTCCTCGACAATGGTGGATTCCTGATCGCTAGCTCGGTTTGCGGTGACACTCAGTTTTCGGACAGCTTTCGCAGCGAGATGGCCACCGTTCTCGATCAACCACTTGATCCCATCACCAGTCGCGATTCGATGTTGACCGATTCATTTGGAGGGTTTGATATCCGACAGCTACGGGTTATTGATCCGGATGTAACCGGTGATTCGATCGTCGGTAACAAGCGATCGATCGTGCCTCGGTTGGAATTGGGTCGGTCCAAACAACGAATTAGTGTTGTGTTCAGTCCGCTAGATATTAGTTGTGCGCTGGAAAGCCGCCACTCACTACAGTGCAAAGGCTACATCCGCGAGGACGCAGCGCGACTCGGCATCAATATTTTGCTCTTCGCAATGCTACAACAGTAGGATCTTGTATCCATGCCCCAAACAGACCTCGACGCGCACATCGGTCGGCTTCTAAGTGGCGTTAGCCACGTTGACGAGATTCGTATCTCGTTGGAAATCATTTTGCGCAGTCTACCGGTCGAAGTAATCGAGGACTTTCTAGCAGATCCGACGTTTCGAATTGATCTAGAGCAACTTGGCCAAAACAATCGCTCTCAAATGTTCATGGCAGCCCCAATCGGTCGTGACGTCAGCCGATGTGTTATCCTCCGCCCGAAACTCCGTCGTGCGTCGGATGCATTTCGCAATTATGTAATTGCACACGAACTCGCCCACGCATTTCTGCGCAACGGTGGATGGGGACAATACACCGATCGTGAGGAAGCCGCGGACGCATTAGCGGCTATCTGGGGATACCCGCGCCCTGAAACCTGGTGAATGTGCTTCGACGGCAATCAGAATCGATGCACCAGTTGGGTGGGGGGAACTATCAGGACGCTTATCGGCGGGCCGGAGGTCACGGCAAGTAAAAACCACAAGAGAACTGCAAGCGTGTTGCGGTGGCGCTGGCGAGAGATTGGTTTTGCCTGAATCCATGCAAGTACTCTGCGCCCCAAAACACACGGTCGTAAGGATTTTGAATCAGATTGACGGCAAAATAAGAGGTTTCTAGTAAGTTATCGGCGGCTTGACCAGCAATCGTATCCGCATGCAACTCACTGTATGTGACGTTTGACGTTAGCGAGGGTAGCCAGCTGTATTTAAATCCGACCATCCAGCCAAACACCGGCAGAATCTCCGCAGTCGTTTTGCTTGTCGCCACAACGTCGGGCGATCCCCGATAACTTCCGACGCCTTCCCCAAAGGTGATTTGATAGTACGCCTTGAACCGATCCGAACTGCGTGCTGAACCTGTGAAATTGAATCCCCAGGCGGTACCGGTAACCACTGGCTGACCGACCGGCTGAAACCCAAGCTCGCGAAGCACGCCAGCGATCTGGAATTCCCCCCAGTCGCGTTCGAATCGCACTCGCGAGACAAAGTCGGGTGTTTCGGTACGCACGCTACCTTGTACGCCAGCCGGAATCTCAATCAGTACGCGGGGATTTTCGATCGACGCTGCCAGCGACAGCCCATCGATCGCTAGCGGCGTTTGGTAACGCACCAGACCTTGCCGCCGGTTTACATTCGATACCGCGCCCTCAAAGTCCAACGTCTGCGGTACAGCTGATGGATCGGTGAACGATGTCCAGGTCTGCCCGACCGTGAGGTTGCCAAGTCGGCCGTAAGCATGCCGTAAGCGCAGCGCATCGTTTGAGCCTGTACGATCCCCGAAGAAATCCACTTCGATGAAAGCGCGGGCAATGTCGCCAGATGTCTTCCACCGCGTATCGAAGCTTAGACGTGTTTGACGCGCGTGGAATCGCGCATTGCGGCGGTCGGCACTTCCAATTTCGATAGTACCCGTATCGAACGTATCGGTAGAACTGATGGGATCAAAGTCTGCGATCAAGTCAGCTTTGACAAACCCGCCAATCTTCAGCGCTGCCGACTCCGAGACAACGGTGAGCCCGCCTTCAAATCCGGGGAAGTCGGTGAAGTTGTTGCGTAAACTGCTTCGAGCATCGAAACGCTGGTCCATGAAGGAATCGATCCGCGCGTTAGCTGCCGAAGTCCGTGACCCCATAGTTAAGCCAGAGGGAACGGAATCGAACTGCGTCCAATCGAACTGCACTGGCATTACGACCTGCGGTTCGACTTCTATCCCGGTGCCGGTCGGTGTTGCCACCTCGCCTTGCGCCAGCCCCACGGTGGGCGCGACCACCACGCTCTGTGCGCATGCTTCCCCGGCGAGCATCACGAGGACGCCGAATGCGAGGCATTTCAGAAGTGAATTTACGGTCACGAGTGGTTGGCCGAGTTCGTTTGGGTTCGGTTCGTACCACTTACATCGACTCTGCGGGCTACACAGCTTGAGCGGCGTCAACATGCTGACGAGCTCTAACCACCCTCCCAAAGGGGGTTTGGACGGTGACCGGTTACAGCCCAGCCAACCCAAAACTTGCGGTTTACCGCAACATAAAGTGCTAGCACACACTAGACTCTACGTAGATTGAGTCTCCATTCACCCCCGGAAAGGTTGGCCCCAAAAAATGCTCCTCAGAAAACTTCTCATCCTCAGCCTTCTGGCTGTCTCCACAACGACGGCTTTTGCCGCAGATAAACCGAACATCGTTATTATCTGGGGCGACGACGTTGGTCGTGCGAACATCAGTGCATACACCCACGGTGTAATGGGCTATCGCACGCCCAACATCGATCGTGTCGCCCGCGAAGGCATGATGTTCACCGACTACTACGCAGAACAAAGTTGTACTGCTGGTCGAGCGAGCTTCATCATGGGGCAGCATGGCATGCGTACCGGCTTGACCAAAGTCGGCTTGCCTGGCGCCGCGGTTGGGATGCAGAAAGAAGACCCAACCATTGCTGGACTTTTGAAGAATCACGGTTACGCCACGGGCCAGTTTGGCAAGAACCACTTGGGCGACCGCGACGAAATGCTGCCGACCAACCACGGGTTCGACGAATTCTATGGAAATCTGTATCACCTCAACGCCGAGGAAGAACCCGAACACGTCGACTACCCAAAGGACCCCGAATTCCGCAAGAAGTACGGTCCGCGGGGCGTACTGCATAGCTTTGCAGATGGTCGCATCGAAGACACAGGACCACTGACTCGCAAACGTATGGAGACGATTGATGACGATGTCGCCGCTCGTGCCGCAGATTTCATGGAGCGACAAACCAAAGCTGACAAACCGTTCTTCGTTTGGGTGAACTTCACGCACATGCACTTTCGCACTCACGTGAAGCCCGAGAGCCGCGGACAGGCTGGCCGCTGGATGAGCGAATACGCTGACGCGATGATCGACCACGACAAGAACGTTGGCACGGTGCTCGACAAGATCGATGATCTTGGTATTGGCGATAACACTTTCGTCATGTACAGCACCGACAACGGGCCACACATGAACACCTGGCCCGACGCTGCGATGACTCCATTCCGCAACGAAAAGAATAGCAACTGGGAAGGTGCGTATCGCGTCCCCGCGATGGTGCGTTTTCCAGGCAAGATTAAGGCTGGAGAAGTTTCCAACGAAATAGTCTCCCACCTTGATTGGCTGCCAACAATTCTGGCGATGGCCGGCGAGAGCGACGTCAAAGAAAAGCTCCTTGAGGGGCACACGGCGATGGGACGCAACTACAAAGTGCACCTGGACGGCTACAACATGCTGCCGTATTTGACCGGCGAAGCCGAAAAGAGCCCACGTGAAGAGTTCTTTTACGCCAACGACGACCAGCAACTAACGGCGCTGCGTTATGACAACTGGAAGTTCGTTTTCCTCGAGCAGCGAGTCTCTGGAACTCTCCAGATCTGGGCTGAGCCTTTCGTCACGCTGCGCGTTCCCAAGATCTTCAACCTGCGGACCGACCCCTACGAGCGCGCTGATCGCACGTCGAATACCTACTATGACTGGCTGATCGATCGCGTCTTTCTACTCGTTCCCGCCCAGGACTACGTAGGCAAGTTCTTGACGACCTTCAAAGAATTCCCGCCACGCCAAAAGGCCGCGTCTTTCAATCTCGATGAGGTCATGGCAAAGCTGCAAGAAGGTGGCCAATAGCCCGGCGATTGGTCGCTTGGTCAAGTTATTAATGTTTGCCCGCAGACTTACCCGGCCGTTGGGTCGGGTAAGTTGTGCGAGCTTCATACATAGTAAATTCGGCGCTTACTGGTAAATCAGTATGACACCACGCGATGCGGTGGGCAGGCTCCGTGAGCGGATGCAAGCTTCAGTGATCGGCCAGGAACGCGTTGTTGATCGATTGCTGCTTACACTCCTTTGCAACGGCAACGCTCTGCTGGAAGGATTGCCCGGGCTTGCTAAAACGCGGGCCATCAAGACTCTTTCGCGGAACCTAGAATCCGAGTACAGCCGCATTCAATTTACTCCGGATCTGCTACCCGCTGACGTTACCGGTGCCGAGATTTATCTTGGCGAAGATAGTGATCAACGGTTCGCGTTTCAGCCAGGTCCAATCTTTGCCAATCTTGTACTAGCCGATGAAATCAATCGCGCTCCCGCGAAAGTGCAGTCAGCACTGCTTGAAGCGATGGAGGAACGCCAAGTCACGGTGGCGGGCAAGACACACCCCATGCCGCCGCTATTCATGGTCCTGGCTACGCAGAATCCAGTTGAACAAGAGGGTACGTATCCGCTGCCAGAAGCGCAAATGGATCGCTTCCTGATGCATATCACCATTGACTATCCCAGCGACGATGCTGAAAAGGAGATCGTGCGGCTTGTTCGTGGGGAATCGAGCGCAAGCGGGAGCGAAGAAGCAACCGAACAAATCCCGCAGCAAGCCATCTTCGATGCCAGAGCCGAAATTGATGCCGTTGCCACCTCAGACGCAATGGCGGACTACACGGTCGCTCTGATTGCGGCGACCCGGCGACCCGCGGAGTTGAGCGATGATCTGGCGAAGTGGATTGCTATGGGGGCCAGCCCGCGCGGGACACTTGCCATAGACAAGGCCTCTCGGGCAAACGCATGGATGTCTGGCAGAACGTCTATTACCCCAGATGATATCCGCGCGGTCATTTACGACTGCCTCCGGCATCGGCTGGGACTATCCTACGAAGCAACTGCCGAGGGTGTTTCCCCCGACGATGTCATCACTAAGATCGTTCAGAGTGTTCCTGTTGCGTAGCAGTTCTTCCATCCTCCTGCGTTGTCGGCGGGGAAGTGTGGCCAGTTTGGCGATGGGACGGGTCCTTCCGTAGAACACCAATTAGTAATTTCCGACCGGGGACGCTGGCTTACGATAGCAGGAAGGCAGACCGATGAGCCTCGATCGCTCTGACCGACGCGTGTACGCTGACTTGCGAGAGCTGGTCTCACTTAAGAACCGCCTTCGCGGATTGAGCTTTCTCCCGCAGCAACCGGTTCAAAGCTTGCTCTCCGGCCGTCACGCTTCCCGCTTGCGAGGGCGGGGACTTAACTTCGAAGAGCTGCGGCACTACCACTCGGGTGATGACGTTCGGTCCATCGACTGGAAGGTCACCGCCAGGACCCGTCAAGCTCACACACGCGTCTTTACCGAAGAACGTGATCGGCCAGTCCTACTGGTTGTTGATCAGCGCATCAATATGTTCTTCGGCTCGCAGATCCACATGAAATCTGTAACTGCCGCGCATTTGGCAGCCTTGACGACTTGGAAAACGCTCGACCAAGGTGATCGTATCGGGGGTATAGTATTCAATGACGATTTGCAGCAACACGTCGCGTCTCGCCGGAGTCAGGCGACGGCAACTCAGTTGCTTTCAGCCATCGTCAAATTCAACCATCAGCTTTCCGTCCGTGTTCCGGATCCTGATAGCAACCTTGCTTTTGCGAACACGCTACGCCACGCAACACGACTGGCCGCCCACAATCATCTGATAGTGATCATCAGCGACTTCTGGGGACTTGATGAGGCCTGCGTTTCCAGCCTTCGTACTCTGTCTCGGCACAACGATGTGCTTGGAATGTTGGTTCATGATCCGCTAGCATCGAATCTACCCAATAGCAAACAACTAGTCGTTAGCGACGGAGAATTGCAGCTAGACATAGGTGATCACCGAAGCCGACAACGGGCCGCGGACGCCACCGAGGGCCGGATCCAGGCCGTGTTAAATCTACAACAACAATTTGCCATGCCAATCTTGCCAATCTCTACCGCAGAAGAGGCACTCCCCCAATTGCAAAAGCTGTTAGGAGGTGCTCGCTAATGGATGGCGATCCCTACAGTCTGGACAAAATGCGTGATATCGCTGTCGGCCAACCAATATCCTGGTGGCCACCAGCCCCGGCCTGGTTTCTGGTACTCTCCATCGCCGCTTTGTTGGCTGGCATCTGGATGATTCAAGTCTTTGTTCGTTACCGCCAAAACCGTTTTCGGAGAATTGCGATGAGTGAACTCTCGGCAATGAAAGTCGGCGATGTCAGACGGTTGTCAGAACTTCTGAAGAGAGTTGCTCTAGTAAGTTACCCGAATGAAGAAGTTGCATCACTAAGCGGTAAAGCCTGGGTCGACTTCTTACGGCAGGAAGCGCCGCAAGTGCAGTTCGGCCAGTCCATTTCTCCCATGGAAACGGCAACGACCGATCCACATCCAACGATCGATAGCGGTACATGGTCAGAGTTAATCGACGATGCGCGTGTCTGGATCCTTCAGCATAAGGGGAGAAGGCCACAATGAGCTTTGCCTATCCATGGCTGTGGCTACTGCTTCCTGCGCCATTCATACTGCGTTACATCTGGACTGAGTACGCCCAGGGCACGTCTGCGGTCCGCATCCCAATGTTTGAGCTCGTCCGACAAGCAACGGGCAGTACGGCAGCCCCAGGAGCTAGCGTGCGCCGGCGTCCCTGGTGGGCCGGAATCACCTACACAGTCTGCTGGACGTCAATCGTTTGTGCACTTGCCCGCCCCCAGCGATTGCTGCCTCCCGAAACGCGAGACCTCGCGACGCGAGATATGCTGTTGGCGATCGATCTATCGGGGTCGATGGAAACCAGAGACTTCGTGGATCAAACCGGACAATCGATCGACCGTTTGGAGGCGGTGAAGGGGGTTCTGACCGAATTCCTTACAGAGCGACGCGGCGACCGTGTTGGTATGATCGTCTTTGGAACCGGCGCATTTGTCCAAATCCCATTCACACAAGATCTTGATGTCTGCCGAGAATTAACCAACGATCTTGACGTTCGTATGGCCGGCCCCAAAACTGCTCTAGGTGATGCTATCGGTCTAGCGATCAACGTTTTTCAGCGGAGTGAGCTGGAAGACAAAGTGTTGATTGCTTTGACCGACGGTAATGATACGGGCAGTCGTATTCCGCCTGCGGACGCCGCAAAAATCGCCGCTGACAACGGGATTGTGATTCACACAATCGGTGTCGGTGATCCAGAAGCAGCTGGCGAAGAAGTACTTGATGAAAAAGCACTCCGGGAGATGGCGAGCTCCACTGGTGGGCAGTACTTCTTCGCTGCTGACCGCGAAGCGCTAGCAGGTGTTTATTCGCAAATCGATGCGCTAGATTCACGCGAGGTGCAACAATTGTCGCACCGACCAACACAAGACCTATTTTCCTGGCCGCTCGGTTTTGCATTGATCATTTCCGCCCTGGCTATGGCCATCGCCATGACCAGCAAGTCGCGGCGAGTAGCAGCCGACGAAGTCGAACGAACCGTCGAAGGGAAACCACTTAAAGCCGATCGGCGAGTACAGACGCAACAACTGACCGGACTAGAACGATGATCTCTGCATTCCACTTTCTAAGGCCGTGGTGGTTGGTCGGTGTGCTGATCGCGATTGGTGTTTGGGTGCTACAAACGCGGCAGCAGCACTGGCAACGCACACTGGGTGGTGCGTTGGCGCCTCATCTCGCCAAGCACTTAACCGTCACTCCAAAATCTGGAACTTGGTTCGGTCCTCAAAATGTACTCACATTCCTATGGTGTCTGGCGAGCATTGCGATGGCAGGACCGTCCGCGCGATTGCAACCAAACCCATTTGCCGACGATCAGGCAGGACTCTTCATCATTCTGCGATTGGGTGACTCGATGGAGAACACTGACTTACTTCCAAGTCGCCTAGAACGTGCTCGAATTAAATTGAAGAACCTGCTCGACGCTCGAGCGGGAGCACCCACCGGGTTGATTGCCTACAGTGGAACGGCGCACCTGGTCATGCCGATGACCACCGACGCGGAGGTGATTGATTACCAGTTGCAAGCACTGCGCCCTGAGCTGATGCCAATGGCCGGCGACGACGCCAGCTCCGCACTCCAGCTCGCGACTGAGAGGTTGCGTCAATCGCCCGCTGGTGGCTCAATCCTGCTGGTGACTGACTCGATCAGCCAAGAACAAATTGCGATATGCGATGACCTGGAGCTCCCCCCAGTGCAGATTTGGGCCCCGCTGACTGACACGACTGCACTCGGGGCCACTGGGCTTGAAGGGCTGGGCGATGCTATTGGAGCACCTGTCCTGACTTTTGCGGTCGATGAAAGTGACGTTGCAACCATCGATCGTCGCTGTGCAACTCAAATCACTGCAGCGAACGGTCAAGATGCTGCACGTTGGGCCGACGATGGCTATTGGCTTCTGCCGATGATCGCCCTGCTCACATTGCTCTGGTGCCGACGTGGATGGAGTGTTGTGTAATGAAACAAGCGATTGGCGTTGTTTACGCTTTGTGTGCTGTACTCGGGCTAGCAACGATAGCCCTTACGATCTACCAAGGTAGTCAGGCCTGGATGACAACCGATCAGATGGGCCAACGACTCTTGCAAAGTGGCGATTTTGAAACTGCGTCGGAGAGCTTCGCTGATCCGTTTAAGCGCGGCGTCGCCGAATATCGTGCCGGCAACTTCAAAGAAGCCGCACAGGTGTTTGCGGGGCTTCCCGATCCTGATGCGCTGTTCAATCAGGCGAATGCTCGGATGATGTTGGGCGAATATGAAACTGCAATCGAGTTGTACCAACGGTTGCTTCTACAAGCGCCCGAGCGCGAAGACGCAAAAGTCAATTTGAAAATCGCGCGTGGCCGATGGGCGCGAGTGAAAGAGCAGGGCGGCCAGATGACTGGCGGCATGCTTGGTGCCGACGAGATTGTCTACGATAGCGATGCCGGTGCCAACAAATCCGGCGAAGAAATGGACGATGTTGGCCAAGGCGACTTGTCAGATGAGCAGCTGCGTGGGCTGTGGCTTCGCGAGGTTCAGACGACGCCAAGTGATTTTTTGCGGGCCAAGTTCGGATTCCAACTCGCTCGCCAAAATAGCGCGACACAATCCAATGCAAAAGAGGATACGGGGCGTTGATGGCAAATCATCGTACTATCTCAAGTGTCCTTTCGCTTTGTTTGAGTTGCTGGCTTGCCAGTGATTCCCAAGCGCTTGCCAAAACCATCGGGCGAATCCAGGTCACACCAACTGACCGAGTGATCGTTGGTCAGCGAGTAACGGTCGCAATCGACGTACTAACCGATGAAGGTTGGGCAAAACTATCTCGAAAGCCACAAATCGAACTCCCAGGTACACTGACTTTCGTTCCACCTTCAGGGTCAGCTCGCATCTCTGACAACATCGCTGGCGAGAGTTTCACCGGCAGCCGAACAGAGATTTGGTTATTCCCGCTTCAACCCGGCAAACTCACAATTCCCCCGATGGAAGTGGAGGCCTCCGCACAGACGTTTGGTGCCAGTAGCGAGGAACAGGCACAGACGTTGATGCTCGAAGGTCTTAGCGTCACCGTGCGGCAACCTGAATTCACACTACCGCAGGCAAGTGCTCAGCCAGCGCGAATCCCGGTCACAGACCGTCTCGAAGTGTCGCAAATTTGGTCAAAGTTTCCGGAGCAGTTTTGTGTTGGCGATGGCGTTACCAGGACGTTGGTCCAAGAGGCCAACGGTATTCCGGCATTGTTGCTCGAACCGATTCCATTTGTGAAAGTCCCGGGAGCGGAAGTTACCAAGCGTGAACCGGAGTCAGACAATCAATTCAACCGCGGCACGCTGACGTCGAGTCGAACTGATGCGGCGACCTACCTGTTTACCGAACCAGGACCTATCCGTCTGCCAAGTGTCGAGATTTACTGGATCGACCCCGCCGACGGGCAGCTGCACAAAAAGACCATGGAAGGAAAAGACTTCGAAGTCATCACCAAGAGCGACAATCGCCAAGGGATAGCTGGGCCGCCACCGACGGCAGAAGAGAGATGGGGCCCACTTCAACTGGCAGGCTTCGTCGTCGCACTGTTGTTGTCGGCAACTGCGGTTTACTTCGCGTATCAGCATTTCGCGAACAAACACACCGTTTCGCCGAAGCATAAAAAATCTGAACGGGACGCTTTCAGAGAACTCCAATCCACCGCTCGTGACGAGGATCCAGACAAGTTGCTTGCCGCCGTCTATGCCTGGGCCTTCCAGGTCGTCCCTCGCGATGAAAGCGTGCATGCTTGGTTGGCTCTCCATGCTGGCACATCGCGGCACCTTGAATCGCTTGAACAGTCCGCTGCTTCCAACACGCGTTTTTCGGACGCGCCTGCACTCATCCGAACCATTTCACTCGCTCGAAGAAAGCACAGGCAGATCACCCACAGGCACGCGCAGGCTTCGCCACTCCCGCCGCTTCGACCCCACAAACGCGTTACCTAAGTCCACCACAGTCAGAGCAACAAAGTCGATATCACTCAGAACGCGCATTTAGAACCTATCCAAAGACCTTGAATCGAACATCAGCCGC
>DNPC01000240.1 GCA_003501565.1 Planctomycetaceae bacterium
CCTCACATTCGACCCTCCCAAAGCGAGGGTAATTTGCAGAGGCCGATGCGGCACCTCACCGGATGTTGGTCCCTTGCGTTCCGTACTTGGACTCTGCAATTTGTCCTCATCACGCCGTTAAGCGGCAGGTGAGTGCATCTGCTAGAATTGGTCCAGCCGAGTTCGGGCTGTTTACGCGGTGGAACTGAGGTCCTTAGAACATTGTTGGGGGCATGAATGATGACCGATGCCGCTTCTGCGTGTCGACGTGACTTTCTGGCATCCGCTGGCGGCGGTATCGGGATGTTGGCGTGTAGCTCGCTGATGCAGTCAGAGTCCAAGGCTGCTTTGAAGGCTCAGGCTTCTCCACAGCCTCGTGCGAAACGTGTCATCTGGCTCTTCATGCATGGCGGTCCCAGTCACGTTGATTTGTTCGACCCAAAGCCTGCGCTGAACAAGTACAGCGGGCAGCCGCTTCCGGAGAGTTTCGGCAACGTGATGACCCGCCGAAATGTGAAGAAGAATCCGCTGCTAGCGCCCCTGAGACGCTTTCATCCTCACGGTCAATCAGGACTGGAGGTTAGCGACTTTCTTCCACATATCGCCGAGTGCGCCGATGACCTGTGCGTCGTCCGATCGATGCACGGTGACAGTGTGAATCACCCGCAGTCGGTCTACCAAATGAATACCGGCAGCATATTGATGGGCAGTCCAAGCGTGGGGAGCTGGGTTGCTTATGGGCTGGGGAGTGAGAACCAGAACATGCCAGCCTTCGTCGTTTTGCCCGATCCCGGCGGTGGACTCAAGGGCGGTCCGCCGGCGTGGGGCAACGGCTATCTGCCAGCGGCGTACCAGGGTGTTACAATGCGACCAGGACCGTCGCCGATTCTCGACTTACAGCCACAACGCGGCGTTTCGTCCGAGCAGCAGCGGCGTGACTTGGGATTGATTGATGCACTGAATCGTCGCCATTTGGTCGCGCGCGACGGCGATGACCGACTGGCGGCGCGAGTGAAAGCGTACGAGCTGGCATTCCGGATGCAGGCGACCGCTCCATCGCTGGTCGATCTTCGCCAAGAAACTGCTGCCACGCATAAGCTGTACGGAATTGATCAAGAGGAGACGCGCGAGTTCGGCGAGCGCTGCTTGTTAGCTCGGCGTATGATCGAAAACGGGGTGCGATTCGTTCAGCTTTATTCTGGCGATACTAACGGCTGGGATGCTCATTCCAACGTCGAAAAGAATCACTCGGAGTACTGTCGCCGGACAGATAAGCCGGTTGCCGGGTTGCTGCGGGATTTAAAGCAACGTGGATTGCTGGAAGACACATTGGTCATTTGGGGCGGCGAATTTGGGCGGATGCCCATGAGTGAACAAGGTCAGGGCCGCGACCACAATCCCTGGGGCTATTCCATCTGGTTAGCGGGCGCGGGGATACGCGGGGGAAGGGCGTACGGCGCGACTGACGAAATCGGTTTGCGTGCTACCGAAGATCCAGTCTCCGTGACCAACTTTCATGCAACGTTGCTCCACCTGCTGGGAATCGATCATTACGATCTGACCTATTTCCACAACGGGCTTGATAAACGCCTAACTGGGCCGGACGATGCCGAGGTGGTGGAGGAACTTGTCAGTTGATTGATTTTAACAAGGACATACGCCGAAGATTTCTGTTTCGTTACTTATGGACACTAATCCCGGCTACGGTGTTTCTGCACGTAGCCTCGTGGGGGCTGATCGGACTTTCTGAGGAAATAGAGTCCGACAACTCGGCTTCCTACCTTGAAACGCCGCTGAACAAATACGATCGCCAGCATTGGTCGTTCCTGCCTATAGCAAAACCCGATGTGCCTAGTTGCACGGCACCTTGCTGGTGTCGGAATGAGGTTGATTGCTTCGTCGCAACGAAGCTCGCAGAAAACGGCCTATCAACGCAGCCCACCGCTTCCCGGCGCACTTTGATTCGGCGGTTGAGTTATGACCTGACGGGCCTTCCACCATCACCAGAACAGATTGAAGCATTTTTAGAAGATTCAAGCGATGATGCCTACAGCCGCCTTGTCGATCGTTTGCTGGATTCAACGAGGTATGGAGAAAGGTGGGCTCAGCACTGGCTGGATCTGGCCCGATTCTCCGAGACAGATGGTTTCGAACACGACAAGGTGCGGAAAGAGGCCTGGAAGTATCGTGACTGGGTGATTCGATCTCTGAATGACGATATGCCCTACGACGAATTCATCCGGCTGCAGCTGGCCGGTGACGAGATTTACCCGAACGATGAAGAAGCTCTGACTGCGACGCGATTTTGTCTGTCGGGGCCGGACATGCCTGACATTAACCTGCTTGAGGAACGCCGTCACTCCGTGCTGAACGAATTGACTTCGACGGTGGGCGAAGTCCTGCTCGGCTTACAAGTCGGTTGTGCGCAGTGCCACGACCACAAATACGATCCGATCAGTCAGGCGGACTTTTACCGCTTGCGGGCCGTCTTTGAGCCTGCACTAACCCTCAAAAAGAACCGCTCGCTTTCTACCCTGCAAGAAGTGTTTCCCTATTCGCGAGATAGCCACTTGATGCTGCGAGGGGATTTTCGTAGTCCCGGTCCGGTCGTCCAGCCTGTAGTCGTGCGTGTTGTTGCAACTGATGCCAACACGTTCTCACCGAAAGCAGCGGAGTCGTCTGCTGGGCTGCGTACCGCTCTGGCAAATTGGCTAACATCGCCAGAAAATCCACTCACCTCTCGCGTGATCGTGAATCGAGTTTGGCAGCATCACTTCGGAGAAGGACTGGTCGATACGCCCAGCGACTTTGGATTGATGGGTTATGAACCCAGCCACGCGAAGCTCTTGGATTGGCTGGCGGCGTCCTTGATAGAACATGATTGGAATCTCAAATGGTTGCATCGCACGATCGTTGATTCCGCCACGTATCGCCAGCGTAGCCGTCTGCCCGAAGCCCCAACACAATCAGAAATCACGGCCTGGGAGCTGGCATTGAATGCCGACCCTGACTGTGAATTACTCTCGCGATACCCCCGTTGGCGACTAGAGGGCGAGGCAATTCGCGATGCCATCCTGAGCTCGGCTGGACAGATTAATCTAAAATCTGGCGGTCCCGGTGTTCGTCCGCCCTTGCCGAAAGAGCTGGTAAAAACGCTGCTGAAGAATCAATGGGTTGAGACTGAAGATGAAGCAGAGCACTACCGGCGCAGCATTTATGTGTTTGCTCGACGAAATCTACGATATCCCATTTTCGAAGTTTTTGATCGCCCCAGTGCCAACACAAGTTGTTCTATACGAGGTGTTTCGACGACCGCGCCTCAGTCGCTCCATCTGCTCAACTCCCGGTTTACTCTCAACATGTCGCAGCACATGGCGGAATCTTTGCTGACGTCACATTCGTCGCTAGACAGTCAGATTGATGGAGCGTTCCTAAGAACGCTGGGGCGAATCCCCGAAGCAGATGAGCGTGCTATGGTGCATCACTTTGTGCACGCCAGTGGTTCGACGCCTCACACTCAGCTAACGCATTTGTGTCTCGCGCTTTTCAACTGCAATGAATTTGTGATTGTCGACTAAGGCTGTCGACGCACGGCTTCAAACGACCGAGGCGGCCTGGCAGACGCGGTTTATGATGCCGCTTCGCCGGTGGTTGAATCACTGTCGTTGTTTTCGATCGGTGTCGATTCCTTGCGGGGCGCGCTCTGGCTAGATTGCGTTCCATGCTTGACGCGTGGCCCGGGCAGCGTGTCGTCAATTAAGCGGCCAAGTTCTTCCGCATCCATGACTTCGATCTCGAGCAACCTACGCGTGATACCTTCGAGCGCTTCGTGGCGTTCTTCGAGGATACGACGCGATTGTGCGAGCATTTCGCCGATGATGTGTTTGACTTCTTCGTCGATCTCACGAGCTGTTTGTTCGGAGTGGTCACGTGCCGCACCCTCGCCGCCTCCTCCACCAAGGAACGCAGCCCGACCACTTTCGCGATAGTTTACTCGCCCAAGTCGACTCATCCCGAACTCCATCACCATACTGCGGGCGATAGAACTAGCGCGTTCGAGGTCATTCTGTGCACCGGTGCTAATGTCGCTGAAGATGATTTCTTCGGCCAGCGTTCCGGCCAACAAGACCTGCATCTGGGCTTCAAGTTCAGCTTGGGTCATCAAGAAACGCTCACCAGCCGGCCGTTGCATGGTGTACCCCAAAGCGGCCAGACCGCGAGGGATAATGGAGACCTTGTGGACTGGGTCGGTGTTGGGCAACGAGTATGCGACCAGTGCATGGGCGGCTTCGTGGTAGGCAACCCGCGTCTTTTCCTCTTCGTCCATGATGCGGCTCTTCTTTTCAAGCCCCGCAGTGACGCGTTCTACACCTTCATCAAACTCTTCTTGTCCAACGCTGTTTTTGCCTTTGCGCGCTGCCAGCAATGCAGCTTCGTTAACGAGGTTGGCCAGGTCCGCACCGCTGAAGCCGCTGGTGATACCTGCGATGTGGTCCATTTCGACGTCTGCATCGAGCTTCACGTTCTTGACATGGACCTTCAGGATCTGTGCTCGGCCAGATTTATCAGGCCGATCTACGAGCACGTTGCGGTCGAATCGTCCGGGACGCAGCAGTGCCGGATCAAGTGTTTCGGGACGGTTGGTTGCGGCGATGACGATAATCCCGGTGTTCGCATCAAAACCATCCATCTCGACCAATAGGGCATTCAAGGTTTGCTCGCGTTCGTCGTGCACGCCCACCTGGCTTCCGGAACGACTCTTGCCCAGCGCATCGAGCTCATCGATAAAGATGATGCAGGGCGATTTCGCGCTGGCTTGCTGGAACATGTCACGCACTCGGGCAGCACCAACGCCAACGAACATCTCGACGAAGTCACTACCGGACAGGCTGAAGAACGGCACGCCAGCTTCGCCTGCGATCGCTTTGGCGAGGAGCGTTTTTCCGGTGCCAGGAGGTCCGACTAACAGGACACCTTTGGGAATCCGCCCGCCGAGTCGCTGGTACTTTTCGGGGTACTTCAAGAAGTCGACGATTTCGCGAACTTCCTCAACGGCTTCTTCGACGCCCGCGATATCGTCAAAAGTGATGCCGATATCGTCTTGGGCATACAGTTTTCCTCGACTACGGCCGAACGACATTGGACTGCCTACACCGGACATGCGGCGGACGAGAAACATGATGAGCAAGCATGTTGCACCAATCATGATCAGCAGCGTGCCATAAGTCTCCATGAATCCAGGGCCGTCGGAGTACTCCCAGGAAACGTTAGCGCGATCCAATGCAGTCCGCAGCTCTGTCGCAGAATCTTCGGTTTCATCTTTGTTGACTCGAAACTGGACTTCGTCGCTACTTTTGACTTTGCCATCCAGCAGTATGGTCCGTTCGACGGTCCCTGTGACGGTCGTTTTGCCGATTTGAACATCGTTGATTTCGGACAACTTATGGACTTGTCCGGCAACGGCGGAGCGAACGGTGATTTCATTCGCGTAAGTCTTCGTCTGCCCGTCTTCGGTGGTGACTTCGGTGAGTGTCTGGTCCGAACCCTCTTGGACGTAGCGGGTTTGGTTGAGCAACGCGATTAGGTCACGGTACTTCATCCGGTAAACGGACTGCTTTGCGACGAAGATTCCGATCGACAGCAGGATGATGCAGGTAAGCACGACGTACCAAACCCAGTTGCTCTGCTTATTTTCGTTGCGCCGATCTTGGTCGTCCGAGCTGCTCATGGAGAATCCGAATTCGTGGTGGTCGAGGATGAAGCGATAGTCGAAGGTACGCTTGGTCTACTTTCTAAAGTATACGCGTCTGGAGAGAGCATAGAAATTTCGGTCAAAAGTGATGGGCAAAACCCTCGCGAAGGGTCCGTTTGTATTGCTCCCACCCGTAACAGGCCTTAATCTTTAGAGTTTCCGCCAGTAGAGCGTGCTAGCATTTCAGCCGGTCGCCTGGTTTCTTGCAGCGGTTCTACGGATTTTGAGGCGTCATGGAGTCGGAC
>DNPC01000399.1 GCA_003501565.1 Planctomycetaceae bacterium
GGCAGGTCCTTCGGCCGAAGACCTTTCGCAAGCAAGCGCGCTGGTTGCGGAAGCCAGCCGTTCGCAAACCGAAGCAACTCAACTCCTCAAGCCTACATCCAACGCAACAGTATCCGAGTTTGATCCAAACGCATCACCTGCAGAGGATTCGAACACGAATCAGAAGGACTCAACCCGATCTACTGCTCAACCCAAACCGGCAGACAAACCTGACATGCAGAACGAGGACCTAAACAAGGTCCAAGAACTACAAGAGTTGGTTTTAACCAAGCTGGTCGAAGCGATCCAAATCCTGGAGCCAAATCAGCAAGACGACCAAAATGATCAACAGAACCAAAATCAAGACCAGCAGAATGACGATGGCGAGAACCAACAGCCCAATGACGATTCGTCGGAGGACGGCGAAGATAACGAGCAACAGCAGAATCAATCTGGCGGCTCGCCTGATCAACAGGCGTTGTCGGCACAGCAACTCCTAGACATGATTCGCAATCGGGATGCGGAACGCCGAAAGGCCAAACAAGTACAGGCAACTCGCAGCGGCACTGACAGGGATTGGTAACATGGCATCAACGTTCCCGCTAATGGCAGTATTCCGAACAATTACACCGGTGGCCGGTATATTGCTATCGGTCATCTTTACGACAGCTCTGTGTGCCCAAAAAATCCAGCTTCGCGTTGATCGCGGCCCCTATTATGTTGGCCTACCTGTACTGGTAGAGGTCACATGCCGAATGACACAGGCATCGACGCCAACCTGCACACCCTCGCCAGAGGCCTCAGACGTACTCGATTACACCGGGCCGCAGCGTAGCGTCGGTTCGAACACAACCATTATCAACGGACGTATGTCTCGTTCGACAACCCATACGTTTGTGTTCGCGGCCAAAGCTTCACAGACTGGAGTTACCACCGTAGGGCCGTTCGATGTCACGGTCGATGGAGAAACCTACACTTCTGAGAGCAAGAGAATTGTCTTCGAGGAGCTTGCCGATTCGCAGCAAATGTTCCTTGAGCTGGAACCAGAGTCGACCAAGGTCTACGCTGGGCAGAGGTTCTCCGTGAAAGTTCGCTGGGGCTACGATGCGACTCAGATAATACGAGTTCGGCATGCTTTTTCGAGGCACAAGATCACAACCAACCTATTTGAAGATTTCGAATCCGTTTCGCCCCCTCCCGGCACTGATGAAACACTGCTGTTCACCACGCCAAGTGGCCGAGTCGAAATTGACTCAACGGCGTTTTCGGAATCGCGCGACGGAACCCTATTCGTCGTTGCAGAAGGCACTCTACTGCTACATGCAAGCAAACTGGGTAGCAATGAGTATTCGGCAGAGTGTTTCTCAGAACGCTTGATTTCCGGTGGAAGCTTCTTCGAACGAGCGCGTACTGCGCCGCTGAAATCGACCGTCAAGCCATTCTCGATCGAAGTACAGCCTTTGCCGCCCGGTGCACCGCCCAGCTTCACTGGTGCGATTGCGTCCGACTTCAATATCCTCGTGGAATCTGATACCGAACAAGCGCGGGTTGGCGACCCGGTCCCAATCAGGGTGACATTGCGAGGCGACACCGATCTCGAACGGCTGCGACTGCCAAATTTCTCAGACAGCCCCGCGGGACAGAACTTTCAATTCCCTTTCGACCCGCCAACGGGCAGCGTTACAAACGACCAGATTGAGTTCGAGTTTTCGGTCCGCCCCAAAACTCCTGGCCTAGAGTCGTTTCCCGGACTCGAGTTCAGCTGGTTCAATCCGTCGTCTCGACGTTACGAAACCGTCAAAAGTCGCCCGATCCCCTTGGCGATTTCTGACAACCAAGTCATCGCGTCAAACAGCGTATTTTCTGCCGGAGGCAACCGCGACACCACTCCCGAAGAGCTTTCGAGCTTGCCAGATCAGCCTCGGAAATCGAACGTCAATCTGGCTATCGAGACGAGCATTGATCGGCTAGTAGCGATTCAGCTTCCCGTCTCGCCGATCCGGACATACGCACTATTTGCCGCCGGTTTCGGTGCAATTGCCGCCGGTGCTTGGGTTAGACGGCGTAGCGCCGATCAATCAGATTCCGCCCGAGCCAAACACGAACAAAAGGAGTGGCTGGTGAAGTTGAAGCAAACGCGTTCGATGTCGCCAAGCGAAGCGGCTCGCCAACTCGCTCAACTTGCTCGCGCAGCCCAATCTATAACAACACGCAGTACCGGTCCAGAGCTCCAGCGATGGGAAACTCTTGCCGGAGAAGCTGATGCAATTGCGTTCGCGCCCAATGCTGATTCAATGAGCAGCGAAATCGACCTCGTGCGAGAACAACTCGAATCGCTCTTCCGTGAGGACACGCAATGATGGGAACTGCGAATCAGAAGCACTATCCAATCAGTGCCATACTGTTGCTTGGTCTACTTACCATCGCAAACATTGATGCGGCTGTATCACAAGAGAATGAATCCTCCGTTGGACCAACATCCGTTAGCCTTGAAGTGCCTTCAGAGCAGGAGCTCAGGCGGCGAGCCGAGCGGGCCGTATCAGCCTACGAAACGGGATTAGTCGCGACCGATCGAACGGAACAAGTACGTGCATTTGAAACAGCACAGATTGAATTCCGTCAAATCCTCGAATCCTACTACCGCGCGGGAAAGAACGCTTCGCCTGAATTGTGGCTCGCCTTCGGAAACGCATCCCTGAAATCCGAACAACTAGGCTGGGCTGTCCTTGCCTACCGCAAAGCGATCGAAAACACGCCCTCTGGATCGCGTACGGCTCTGCAATCGACCAACAATCTCGATTTCTTGCGTCAGAGCCTTGGTACCGCTTCTGAAATTGCGGAAGACGCTAGCTACCTCTCGCAGATTTGGCCAACTCAGCCAATCATTGAACAAATCAGTGGAGTGCTTTTTTTCGTCGCTTGTTCGCTTTTTGGGTTGTCACTTGCGATACGCCGAAGTTGGCCCACTTGGTGCGCTATACTACCCCTTACCGCACTCGCCATCATGATTTTGATGTGGGTTATCGGTCCACAGAGCGATCACTCGAAGATTGCAGTCGTTGTAGGGGATGGTGCATTCTTAAGTACTGCCGATTTGCTAGACGCACCACTACAACAGGCGGACCAACTTTCGATTGGAACCGAGCTACCCGTTCTAAGACGACGGAACAACTTTGTTGAAGTCGACTACGCCACCAGCACTGGTTGGCTACCTAAGCACGCCATCCGTACTCTGGATGCGCCCTTCGATACCTGAACCCTGCGTCCTGATTCCTGAATGCCGGTCCAGAACGACTACCTCGCAACGTCCTTGCCCAGCGCTACATTGCAGCGCTTAAGCAGCTCGTGGTAGTCCGCGTTGCGTGTCTTGATCAACGCCAGATCACGCTCCGCTAATTTGTATTGTTTTGAGTCGACCCACAGACGCGCACGTGCGAATAGAGCGGGCTGATAGTCTGGATTGAGCTTAAGCGCTTCGTTGAAGCACTGCAGAGCTTTCTCGGCCTGTGAATCCTCCACCATAGCTCGACCAACCATCGTCCAAGCCTCAGCAGAGTCGCGATCGGTTTCAGGAGTAACGTTGGCCCAACACAGGCTACCACTTTGTCCGCCTTTGTGTCGTGACGTAAACGCGATTTTACGACCTCGATGGACGACTTCCGCCTGCCCAAGCATTCAACAAACATCAACCTACCCCTCTGCAGGATCAACTATCCTTCCCTGCGTCAATGCGCAATCGCGCAATAATCGCCTGTTTTTGTCAATTTCTTGGCCGGTTGATTGTGGCGTATTCTCACCTTGATTAGACTTTTGCCGGCCAGAATGACCGGAGCTCTTAACCGGAGCCCGTCATTTTGCTCCTTCCGAGAGAATTGATGCCCCAAGAGCCCGCATGATCGCCCCGCCCGGATCGCAAACTCCGTTTGCGAAGCTTCTCGAAAACGCATTGTGCCCAGCCAAAACGGCTGCGGCACCTTCTGTGCGTTCGATACGCCATTTCGGTCCGGTGATGCCTTGTGTTCTCTTCCGAGGTTACTCTTTTCACTCATTGAAAGGCAGCGAACCGCTGCTTGCCTCCTTGGACCCGCACGGCCGACGTCGTAGCATCCATGTTTGTTTCGCGTCGCCAGTTAGATCATAGAGAGCTTTAGAATGTCGCACCGTCAGAACCACCGCAATGGCTCCAACAACAAGACTCAAGCACGACTGGCTCGCATCCGCGACAAAGCGCTGAAGCTCAAAGCGAAGATCAAGCACAGCAACTTTCTCTTCGCCGAGCGTCGCAATTCCCGCCTCGCCTGGTGGCGCCGCGCCTTCCGCGTCCCTCGCGTCGCGGACTGGGCTATCTTTTCCAAAGCCAAGACACTGCTTTCTGCAATCATGTCGCTGCTCGGATTGGCATCCGCCAAGGAGCTTGGGGCGAGAACGCCTCGTCTGCAGCCCACTCGCTCTTTATCGAGTGAAGCTACGAAACGTAGTCTTGTCAGAAATCTTAACCACGAGAATCTCGAAGGGCGCGTTTTATTGGCAACAGATGTCGCAGTCATCTTTGACGGTTCAGGTAATGGCGGGTTCGCAGAAATCGCGAATCAGCTCAATGACGATACTCACTTTGACTTTAATGCATCAATCGTTCCATCCTCCAACTTGCATTCCGTCGCAGCGCTCGAAGCATATGACGTGATCGTTATTGGAAACACGTTTACGGATTCATTTGGAAATCAGTTGAATGATCTTCAGTTCGCGAACACCCTTTCGACCTGGGTCCAGTCACACGGCGGGGGCGTTGTAATGACAGGATTTGGGCTGAGCCAGGACTCTGCAACGGGTGGTTTCAAGTCCGCTGTCGATTCAATCATTCCTGTTTCAACCAATCGCAATTGGGGATATTCCGGCAGCATTAGGTCGAGTCCAAATGCGGTTACTGGAGTTTACACTTCGGTTAGTAACCACTTTATCAACGAGAATGTGGGGCAATTTGCGATCGGACGCAACAATGCTCCCTCGGAGTGGTTTGCGGAGTTTCAGGGAGTTGGAGGAGGTGTAGATGCTGATGCAACGTCGCTCGGCACTTTGGGAGACTACACAGTTTCTGCCGCTAAGCATGCAGGATCCGGTAAGGGTGTTTGGCTGGGCCCATCATATGCAGCACTAGGTGGACAGTGGGCCGGGCTCCCGACCCAGCTTCGGTCTGGCGATGCGGACCGCTTGCTCGAGCAGGCGGTCTTTTGGGCTGCCGATTCGACACCACCAGAGCTGGTTTCGTTCTCTCGTTTAAGCCCCACTGGTTCTGCTACAAATGCTGACACGCTCGTGTTCTCAATCCAATTCAGCGAAGCTGTGCAAGGAGTGGATGCCAGTTCGTTCTCAATAAAAGGTACGGACGCCACTGGGGTTCTCGACGGTAGCGGAGCCGGGTACACGCTTACTGTAAGCGGTGGGAATCTGGCTGAGCTTGACGGCGTGGTGAGCCTCGATTTAGCTGCAAATCACGTCATCTCAGATATTGTTGGGAATGCTCTTCCGGACTCGGAGCCAGCTACTGACGAGTTCTTCGAAGTTGACAACTCGGGAGCGGAAGCGTCTCTAACAGTCTCATCGGATGGTTCTAGGCAAGGCTTCGCCATTCCTGGCGATACGATTACGTTGGCAATTAATCCGGACCAGCCCATAAGTCAGCCCGCAGTGGCGATCGCGGGCGTTGCCGTCCCGTCGGTTGATGTTATTCAGTCCACGGGGAACGCTTGGACAGCCACGCTGACGGTCGATGGCTCAACTCGAGAGGGTCCCGTCGATGTTGCTGTTTCCATGGTCGACAGCGTTGGAAACACATCAACAGAGACGATCATCGATAGTGGGAGCGTCATCGTAGATCGCGTTTCTCCAAGCGTAGTTTCGGTGAAGTCCGAGTCTTCGTCGACAACTGTCCCAACGGCGGCGCAGCTTATTGATTTCACCGTCACCTTCAGTGAAGCAATCGCCTTGGATACCCTTGGAACTCTTGACTTCACACTTGAGGCCGGAGCGCCCGTAGATGCGTCGATACAAGCAGTCACGCCTGTTGTCGGCGAACCTGAAAAGGTGACTGTCACTGTCGATACCGGAACTGGCGATGGAGACATAAACCTCAACGTTAACACCGGTGCAGTAACGGACCTCGCGGGCAATGCCAATCTGGCTGATACGACTGCAGCACCTAACGACGATACGGTTCAACTGGCAACGACCAAGCTGGAGATCTTGGGCAATGATCTCGTCATCACCGATATCCGTAATGCGGCCGGCGATCAATTGACTATTTCGATCGTTGATGTTTCCGGAACAGATCACATCCAAGTTGAAGACACCAACAATTTGCCGATCGCCTTCCGAGAAACGATGGATGGACCGACGGTTTTGAGACCTGGAGATGCTGCTGATACGCTTCAGATCCCATTGTCAGCTTTGAGTGCAGGTGCGCTAATCCTACGGCTCGAGAACTCCAATTCCGCTGCCGATGATCAAATATCAATCACAGGCGGCTCGATGATCCCCGTTAAGGAGTCCGACGCAGACTCAATTAACGTACAGGGTGACTCGCCCAGTAGCACACTTATTATCACCGGTGATCTTAACTCTGACGTAACTGCGATCCCCGGTTCTTCGACATCGGCATCTGCTGGCTCATCTGGAACGGGCTCAAGTGTTTCCGTCGAGGACATTGAAATCGGTGATCTAACCGTTCTACCTGGCGATACATTGACGGTTGGGGTGGCGGACATCAACGATGATTTGACGGTTGCGGGCACACTCGTCTCGACCGGTGGTGTAACGCTGAGCAGTGGCGGGGAATTGACAGGTAGTGGTACTGGAACGGTGGACGGCAACGTCACTACCAACAGTGCGGCTGTTACACCCGGTGGTACACTTACTGTTACTGGCAATTTGGACTTCGGTTCAAGTGCTTCGGCGACCCTCAACTTCGACTTGTCCTCCGATTTGCTAGTCGTTGGCGGAGATGTTGATTTCACCTCAGGATCAGCCGACACGCTGCTAGCGCTAAATGCTGCTGGGGTGACGCTACCGGCGAGTCGCTCGTTCCTACTTGTCGACAACCAAGGGGCAAATCCCGTCAACGGGAACCTCAAAGTCGCAGACCCCGACAACGTCGGGCAGTTCATCGTCCTTAACGAGGGCGATGAGATCCCTGGCTTAACCTTCTCCGATGGTCCTGAGACCGTAGCTGCCCGAATCACCTATGCCGGTGGAGATGGCAACGACGTCGCGATAATCGTCGACGGCGCACCTGACGTCACAGCAATATTCTCCGATGCACTTGGTGGCGACACCGATGGAGATGACACCTTGGCCGTTCGCGAGATTACCGTTGGTGGCGAGAGTTATCTTCAGTTCTACATCCCTGCCAGTGACGGCAATCCAGAACAAATCGTTGATTCCCGCCCTGCAGCCTCAATTGATAGCCTCACATTCGAGGGTGGCATTGGTGATGACACCTTCATCGTTGATCCGGCCGCCATCCCCGCAAACGGGATAACAATCCTCGGTGGAACGGGTGCCGATGATTTCGATTCGTTGGAAATCGGAGATACCAACGGCCAAGATATCGTTTTCGAATACGACAACGCCAATGTCGGTGATACGGATTTCTCGGGTGATATCACGATTGGTTCTGGAGCCGGTGCAGGCACGATTCGGTTTGAAGGGCTGGAGCCGATCGATGTAGTGAGCTCCGGAAACGTGACGCTAAACCTTCCCGTGAATGCGGAAGGTACGCTCACACAGACATCGCCAGGCAATTACGAAATAGCCCCCGACATGGGCACACCACCTTTCGAAACGACAACCTTTTCGCTTGGTGCTGGAAACACGCTCACAGTCAATGGTAACACCGGTGCAGAGAAGTTAACGCTTTCGGGGGTGATTGATCTTCCTGGGAACTTTACCGTCAATTTTAATTCCGGAAGCAATGGATCAGATTCGGTGATAGTGGACGGTGCTTTAACCGTAGACGGCGACGTTAGCATTGAAGCCGAGTCTGTCATGCTAAATGATGATTTGACCACGACCTCGGCTGGGACGGTCACCGTCACAACTGACGATATCTCCGCTAGCGTTGGTTCTGACGTTATCGCGGCGGGTGCGGTAAGCGTCACTTCTAGTGGAAGCATTGACCTCGAGGGCGTCTCTGCGAGCGGCAACCCAACTACCCTAATTGCGGGTAGTGGTACAGCGGTCGGATCGATTTCGGTTGAGAACGTAACTTCCGTTTCAGTGCTGAACATGGCTGCTGATACTGGAATTACGGTGTCCGCGACTACCGCCCCCAGCGTCAATGCTGTGAATGCGACTTCTGGAGACATTTCAATAACGGGCAGTTCAACCGGACCGATCGAACTCACAACAATTACCAACTCCGGTGCCGGGAACGTTGCAGTCACGAACCCCGGGTCGATCATTGTCGACAATGGTAGTGGTGTTACGACTGCAGGCGGCTCAGTCACTCTAAGCGCGACCAGCGAAGTTACGGGGCAAACCGTCAACATCGAAAATTCGATCGAGACCTTTGGGGGCAACATCACAATCTCAGCAACCGAAGCCGTCGACATTAGCGCAACGGTCGATGCTGCGGCAGGGAAAATCTCTATCTCAGCTGACGCTGAAGTCTCTCAAGTCGATCGAGGCAGTGGGAATTTTGAGGTCGGTGCGACTGGGGCATTACTTTCAACAAACGGCGATACCGACGCTGTTGTCATCACCGCGAACGATATGGTCATTAATGGACCGATTGGCACCTTGCTTAGCACGCCAGGACGGGTAGTCCTTCGAAACAGTGTTGCTGCTGATCCTATTCGTCTCGGCACTCCTTCCGGTACAGGGATCCGTCTCATAAGTTCTGAGATTAATCAGATTACTGCATCAACTCTCGAGATTGGTCGGGATGACGCCCTTGCCACGGGCGAAATCAGTTTCGCTGGTAGCATTAGCCCAACAGGGACTGGCACTCTGATCCTGCGAACCGGTGCGGGCGTCGTCGACACGACTGGCGATATTGCAGTCACCAATTTGAAGGTCGTCGCCAGCGCAGATGTCGTCCTTGACGGTGCAAACGATGTTGACAACCTCGTCGCAGAGGTGAACGGTGCAAACAGTGTTTTCACCTTCAACGATGTTGACGATCTGACGATCCCAGCCGCTGGGATTGATGGTACGACTGGAGTTACCACGAACGGAGGTGAAGTAATCCTTTCTGCCGAGTCACTTACGATTGATTCGGCGGTCGACACGGGTACGGGTGCCGGAGTCACGCTTGTTCAAGACAATCTTGACGTCAACGCCGAAGTTGATGCCACTGGCTTCGACATTAATATCCGGCCACAGTCGGCTGACACGATCATCAGCCTCGGTGGCCCCGATGCAACAGGTGCCCCAGATACCCTCGGTCTGGAGCAAGATGATTTTGATAATCTATTCACTACAGAATTTGTGCGAATCGGAGCATCGTCAACACTCGCCATCGGCAGCAGCACTGTTCCCATCAACACGGGAAACATCTCGCTTGATGGATTCATTCAAGAACAATTGGCTCCGGTCAATTTCAACAAGATGTCGTTGATAACCGAAGGAGCGGTAGTAGATAACTTTGCCGGCGGAGCTGTTGATTTGTTCGTCGATCGACTGGCCATTCGAGCGGGCGCAGGTATCGGCACCAGCGCTGATCCAATCGATGTCCAAACGGACTTGCTTTCCGCGACCAATAGCACATCTGGTGACATTTACATTCGTAATGAGACCAGAACGGATGTTGGCACGGTCGATGGTTTGGTTGGCGTAACCAACGGAGTGTTGAACGGAGTGATCAGCCTCGACGTAGACGCGTCAGGCGATGACGGCCAGCTGGTTCTTAGAGATTCCGTTTCTACTAACGAAGGTGATATTACGATCGAAGCCGATGGCTTCGTCCAATTAAACGCAGCAGTCAGTATCAGCAGCGGTGCTGGCGTTGGAAACATCAACATCACCGCGGATACAAACACCGGAGACGGTGACCACATCTGGATGGCGGATACTTCGACGATCTCTGCAGGTGATGGCAAAGTCAACATGTTTGCCGAAGGGGATGTCACGCTTGGGAGTGTAATCTCAACGAACGCCGATCTGGATTCAATTCAGATAACTTCAACTGGTGGGGCAATCGTTGACGGTGGTGAAGCTGCTGTTGACATTGTCAATGACACCGTTGGCGCTGGCGCGATTCTGCGAACGTCAAATGGTGTCGGAACGATTGTCGACCCAATCGAGACAACGTTGGCAACCATTGACATCATTAATACAACTGCCGGAGATGTAGTTGTTGTTGAAAGCACTGGTTTGGCTATTCACCAAGCAGATCAACAAGGGCCGGGTGAAATAAATATCAGCACCCTAAGTGGTTCGATCACGGTCACCGCAGGTGAGGACGGCGTCAGCACAACCACCGGTGATATAAGACTGGACGCAAATGGCGGACCATCGAGCAATTTGAATGTTGATGCATCCGTTGGTTCCACATCTGGCAATATTGAATTGGAAGCGGAACTCACCGTCCTCTTTGCTGCCACTGGAACAGTTACCACCGACGGTAATGTCTCGGTAACGGCAAACAATGGTGGTATCGATATGACGGATGGTTCATCCATCGCGACAGGTCCAGGAACAATCTCACTTTCAGCTGCAACCGCGGGCCAAAATATCTTGGTAGGTAGCCTGCAATCTGCACACGACGATACCGCAGACTTGCCAATCCCTGTCGACACAGCAATCACAATTACGGCTGGTGGAGACATCGTCGATAACGGCGATACAGACATTGACATTCAATCAACAAATGGTCTTTTGACTATGAATGCAGGTGGAAGCATCGGGGCAGGCAATGAGCTTGAAATCGACGTGCTCGCCATCAATGCGACAGCCGCCGTCGGAGATCTCAATATCTCAGACACCGGAGACATTTACGTCGATCAGTTGACTGCAACGACAGGCAACATCAGTCTGAGTGCGGATGGATTCATCAATGACTTGCAGGACGACGTTGCCGCTGACCTGAATGCGCCCGCTGGTAGTGTCACTCTAATGGCTGATGGAGAAATCGGCGGTACACCATTTGTTGGCGGCGGAGATCCTCGCCTTGAAATCGCGCCAAACAATTTGGTCACAGCGAATAGCAAAGTATCAGGCGGCATCCTCCTACACAGCCTTGGCGACGTCACCCTTGTCGACATCGATACCTTCGACGGCAACATTGATGTCACATCTGCTGGAACGATAACCGTCGGCCAGATCGATGCGGGCATGGCGGGCGGTGACAATGTGCTTCTCAACGCAGCGAGCGATATCACCGACAACGATAGTGCGACGGCGAAAATCACCGCGTCCGACCTGGATGCGACCGCTGGCGGATTCATAAATGTCACGACCAATATCGATACGTTGAAGTCTTCATCTCTTGGATTGACCGACATCCTCGAGGACTCAGCGATCGAGATCCGCGAAATGACTGGCGGTAGCTTGATCCTCGCTGCCGGCGGCAACATCAGCGACGCGGTAGGGACGACGATCGATGTAGCAGGCAACGCCAGCTTCACTGCGTTGACTTTCGATGTCACATTGGGTGACGATGCAGGCGATACGACGACGTTTGGCTCACTGACAATCAACTCCAACAATGCAGATATTTCTGAGGACGATGCGACGGAGTTCTTTGGTAACTCCAATGTGACAACGAACCTGACACTCGAGAGTGGAGGTGATATTACTGACGATGTGGCTGCCACATTGGTAGTTGGCGGTATTGCTGATTTGACCTCCACCACAGGCCAGATTCTGCTGGGTGACAACACGGCAGTTGAACTGAATCAACTGACGGTCGATTCTAATACCAATACGACCATCACCGAGGCGACGGCGGTAGAATTCACTGGCACGAGCAATGTAGGCGGTAGCTTGATCCTCGCTGCNNGTTGGCGGTATTGCTGATTTGACGGCTGACAACTTGGCGGATAATGCATCTATCACATTGGATGCTACAGTCGATTTCAATTTGCTAACGGCTTCGGCGGACGGCGCGATTGCAATCACCGAAAGCAATGCGATTACGCTTACCGACATCGATACCGATGACGGCTCGATTTCAATCATTGCGAACGGCACCATCACTGCCACAGACGTTATGAGCGGTGGAGCGGCAGGTGATTTTGTAAGCCTGACATCCAACGGTGGTGATATCGTCGTCGGAGTAGTCAACTCTGCCGAGAACGTCATTCTCGATGCAAACGGTTCAATCCTGGATGATTCGGCGAATACCGATGTCGACGTGACCGCTGCCGGGACGATTTCGCTAAACGCCGGAACCGACATCCGTGGCGAATCCGCCGAGGTTACGACGACAGATGAGACAAACAGGTTCGAAGTCGCGGCGGGAAGTGATGTCACCGCGACGGCCACCAACGGAAACATTCGCTTGGCAAGTCCCGGTACGATCACACTG
>DNPC01000401.1 GCA_003501565.1 Planctomycetaceae bacterium
TACAGCACTGCCGATTCTACGTCTGATCATCGGCGAAAATCGTCTTGTAGGTGACGCCAGCCAGGACGGCACCGACGATTGGGGCCGCCCAGAACAGCCACAATTGCGAGAGGTATTGTGCTCCAGCCAACATCGCCGGCCCAGTGCTTCGAGCGGGATTAACACTCAGGTTCGTTACCGGTATCCCAACGAGGTGAATCAGTGTTAGACCAAGACCGATCGCGATCGGAGCGAGGCCCGCCGGAGCTCGCTGGTCGGTCGAGCCCATGATGATCATCAAGAACATGAACGTTAGCGTGATCTCTGCAACCACGCAGGCTACCAGGCTGTACTTGCCAGGCGAGAGCTCGCCGTATCCGTTGGAAGCGAAACCGCCCAGTTGAAACCCTTCAGTCCCGCTTGCGATCACATAGAGGACTCCAGATGCTGCGATGGCTCCCACCACTTGTGAAATGACATAGGGGACAAAGTCCTTGCCCGCAAAACGTCCGCCCACCAGCAGGCCGGCAGTGACTGCGGGATTGAGGTGGCATCCAGAGATATGTCCAATCGCATAAGCCATCGTCATCACGGTCAGACCAAATGCGAATGACACGCCGAGCCAACCAATGCCCACATCGGCTACCCCTGCGGCCAGGACTGCAGAACCGCAGCCACCGAATACAAGCCAGAACGTACCCATAAATTCAGCTGCGCACTTTGCGCCCAGTGATGGCTCTTGGTTGCTCGCCATAGCGAAGAAGCTCCCTGAAAAGTTATTGAGAAAAGTGATTGATAAGTTGGGAGTGAATTTGAAAGGTCACAGAACGTTGGCGGGCGCAAATAGCGATTGGTCCGTCAAATGGAATTTGGCTGCGTCCGATGGCCCTGCCTTAGCGCACGTCGTGAGTGAATGTTTCCGGCAGAAGAGTCAGTCGTCGTATCGCCCCGAAAACAAACAACAGCCTTACTAACCAATGCGATTAACGTGGCGGAATCCCGCAATTCCGTTGACGGTCAAGTTCATGGCCACCGATTACGTGGCAGCGAATAGGGCAAACGCAAACGTTTCTTGACGTTTCTAACGAGGGTGTTACGCCGTTTGTTGCGGACGCGCGAGCTGCGTGACCCGTTTCGCTAACTTAGCGGAAAATCAAACTTGAGCTGCTGATCATCTTCTGTTCTCCCGAACTCGCGATAAAGCAGACTTGGCTGTATGTCATCGTTGTTTTGGTACTTGCCTGAAGCGCAAGATGTAATCTCGCCTTCCAACGTGTGGTAGTAGATTTGGCAGACTTGAATACCGGGATAAATACGAATCGGCTGGACAGCGTACATCTCGATCGTCCAGTACCCGCAAAAGCCAACATCCCCAAATCCCGCCGTCGCATGGACGAACATTCCGAGTCGGCCAAGGGATGAGCGGCCTTCGATCATCGGCACAAGATTCTGCGTCTCGGTATGTTCAATCGTGCGAGCTAAGTAGACCTGGTTAGGGCTCAAAACCAAGCCGTTTTCCGGGATCTCGATCCGCCGGTATCGGTTCGGTTCTTTGATGTCGAGCACAACTTCCTCGTACACTAATAATTCGTTGTGCAGGCGCAAGTTGTAACTGTTCGGATTCAGTTGCGCTTCGTCAAAGGGGTCGATCTTGATATCGTCGCCAATGCGTTTTCTTATCTCAGCGCCGGTGAGAATCATCCGTCAACCAACTCGCTTCAGAGGAAAGGTGGGGGGCAACCGCACTGGCGTTTTCTCGCCATGATTTAGCACAACATGGCTGCGCAAATCGTGGCTCTGCAAACTATCGCTTTGCAAATCCCGGGGTTGGCCCTCTATCACCCCGACCGATTACACGCACTTCGCTTAGAATATCAGAATTCGCCTCGAACGACTCCGCCCCAACGAACTAAAAACTCAAATCGAGGATGACTTTCTCTGGGTGTGAAACATGGAAGCTTCTTTGTGGCACTTCGTTTCCACACCCGTATAGCTCAAACCGAAAAAGTCCCAATGGGACGCTTACAGAATACGTACTTCTTGGATAAGGCCCTGTGATGCTCCGAAGAATTTGCGCCTGGTTACTTGCCACTTGCTGGCTGTGTTCGGGGATATTACTAGCCGACGAGACCCGGGTTCTATTCGTCGTGGGGCCAAGTACTCACAAACCCGGTACGCATGAAGTCGGGGCGGGATGTAGGTTGTTGGCGGATTTGCTGACCAAGGCGGAGAATGTTGACGGCGTTGTCTGCACGGTAGTAGATGGTTGGCCGGAAGACAAAGCTCTGCTAAAGCGTGCTGACACAATCGTTTTTTCCGGTGACCGTTTTCCGTTGGCTGAGATGGATCACACCGAAAAGAACATGGGAGAACTAGCAGAGCTTATGCAGCGTGGCTGTGGCATATTGTGCTTTCATTACGCTACCGGACTGACCAAAGGGCAAGTGCCAGAAGACGGCCAGCATCCGTTGCTCCAGTGGATGGGTGGCTATTTTGCAACACGTTGTGTACACCACCAAAGCACAGCTCGCATCTTCAAAAAAGCGAGCATCAACATCAATTCACGCCATCCGGTGCTTCGGGGTGTCAAGCCATTCGTCCTGCACGACGAACCCTACATCAACAACTATTTCGGCCCGAATGGGATCGAGAAAAATGTAACGCCCTTGATGACGTCAATGCTGCCACCGGAAAGCCCTAAACCTGAAGTCGTTGCGTGGGCCGTAGAACGGCGGCTAGCTTCCCCGCCAGCTGATCATGATCAAGGCCGGGGTGTCGGAATCGTGATGCCCCACTTTTATCGTAACTGGTCCAACGACAACCTTAGGACTGCAATCCTTAATGGCATCATCTGGACTGCTCGTCGCGAGGTTCCCGAGGGCGGAATCAAAACTCCCATCCCCAAACTTGAAGCCTACAGCCCCGCAGCAGTAGAACCTGTGAAACGATAGTGGCTGTCGAAAGCGTTGCTCTGGTTCGCCGCAGCGTTAATTGGGACTCAGGAGTTCAACTATGCCCCTTGAAGTCCAGTGTTGTGCGGTTGTTATTCGCAACGACGCATTGGAGCGAGTACTCGAGGGCGGTGCAGAGGCTTTCGGAGACATCGCCCCAAATGCAATGAGCTACAGCGATAACATGCTGTCACAGGCCAGCTTTATGGCCCAAGTAGATGCCGATGAATTCATCCGCTCGCTCGAGTTACGCGGGCTATCCCGTGACAGTACGCCGCCGGACTTTGTTGTCGTTCAGGCTCAAAAACGGGAGGTACAACCACCGTGTGATTGGCTCTTGATGTTCGAATACGAAGGCAGGTTAGCCGTCACCATGACCGGCAACGACTCAACAACCCTGTACGCTCCCAAGCATGCCGGGAGTGAACTAAAGCACTATACAGAGGAAGAGATACGGCGCGATTTCGAGTTCGTTGAACGCAAGAACAACATCGATACCTATCGAAATAAGAACACTGGCGAACTCGTCTATTCGGCCCGCCGAACAGAGACCCCCGAGGAGATTTTCCAGAGGGTTTTTGAAAGAGTCTGGACTCACCGACGCGCACCAGGACGTCCCGCAGCTACCGGTCGTGCGCTCCAGGAGCTAGAAGAGGACATCGCGGAGCTACAGTCCCTGGTGGCGAAACACCCAGAACTGTCTCGCCCAAGACTGGCAATTGGAATCGCTTGGAATGCTGCCGGGAATTCTCAAAATGCGAAGCGGCAGCTGGAACAGGCGGCCCAGCTCGAGCCGGACCTGGTGACAATCCACCAAGAGCTAGGAAGCGTCTATCTGGAACTTCGAGACCATGTTTCCGCTGCCGCCGCCTGCCAACGGGCCGTTTCCATCGAGCCAGACAACACAGGCCTGCTCGGCAACCTTGCCCTAAGCCAGTTGTTGGCAGGTTCTACGCGAAAGGCAGAAAAAACGATCGCTCATGCGCTGAGGCTGGACCCAGACGACCGAGTAAATCAAAACGTCGCAAATATGGTCCGGCAGGTGCAATCCGAGCAACGACCTACTCCCACGTCACTGGAAGAATTGATGGGATCGCCGACCATGGGTGCCCGTAACTCTGGCGCCCCTACCTCTAGTGCAACCCGTAGAAAAGCCACACAACGACGACAATGGTGGCTCGTAAGAACCTTTCAAAAGTTCATCGGACGCAATCGCGGTCGTCAGCCCTAAGACATCTAAGCCTTCAGTGCTTCGATTTGCTTTGTAGCAATGCCAATTGGACGGTCAAGCGGAATACCGGCACATGTCAGCAGTGTGGTGAGCAGGTCACCTTGATTACCTTGAACGTCAGTGAGAAATCGCCCCGTGTTTAAGGTCCCGCCGCCTCGACCAGCGACAACGAAGGGCAGATTCTCTCGCGTGTGTTTGTCTCCATCCTCGAGTCCGGAACCCCACATCATGATGCAGTTATCCAAGAGCGTTCCGTCGGCTTCGCGTAGCGAGTGCATCTTCTTGACCATGTGCGCGAACTGTTCGATGTTGAACTGAACGATCTTGGCTACCTTTTCCATCTTCGATTTATCGCCGCGATGGTGAGTTTGCGAGTGGTGTTTGTCGCTGAAACCAAGTTCAGGGTAGGACGCTCCGTTGGGACGCGAGCCGATGTAGGTCGACACACGCGTCATATCCGTTTGAAACGCGAGTACATTGAGGTCGCACATGACCTGCATGTATTCACTGCGTTTGTCACCATCTGGAATCTTGATCTCGATGGGTGGGGAGTCAGCACCGCGTTGATCGCTGCGCAACCCAGCTTTCTCCATCGCCGCTTCCTTTTGACGCTGTTCAATCGCGGCGATGCGACGTTCAACCGAACGCACGCTATCCAAGTATTCGTCTAGCTTTCTTTTGTCAGAAACTGGCAGCTTTTGGCGAAGCTCTCTAGCGCCGCCAAGCACAAGATCGAGCATGTCCCGATCAAGCGGACTGATCGGCGTCGGCGCGGCGTCTCTGTCCGAGCTTTCACTGCCAGATCCCGTTTGGCCGAACAGCCTAGACAATACGTTACGGGGATTAGTTTCGGCGGGCACAACCTGCGTTGGCGATCGATAGCTGCAGTGCGAGTAGTAGCCTTCGTTCAGTCCAGCCTGGTTTTCCTTCCAGTTCTGGGGCATAGTCGCCAATTCCAATGATGGTAGCGGAGTAAACGCTCCGACGTAATTGGCTGCAATCTGATCGGCTGAAATCGCGATATTGATTTCACTACGTTTAGCAGGATCCGGCAACGTGGCGGTTAACCAAGTCGATAGTTCCAGAGCGTGCGGGGCTCCGTTAAAGGGAGCGGTTGGAACCCCCGAGATGCCCTTCATCATCAGGCACTCTTTTAATACTGGCTTCAATGATTCAACGGCAGCCGGAGGCGAACTCAAGAACGCTTCTGAATCTTTGGGCCAGAAATCATCCATAATGACACCGTGCGGCATGTACATGAATCCAATGCGTACCGGTGGTTTGTAGGCGTGATTCGCCTTGGCTTCCTGCCAGCCCATGACGTCGAGTAAAGGTAAAGCCAGCGCCGCGCCGACTCCGCGCAAACAGGTCCGTCGATCGATCAATTTCGTTCGGTGCATTTATTTGCCTTTTCTAACGGATGACGCAGGAAACAACTGCCAGAGTTAACTCAGACCGCGTTGCAAGCCTGGACACTCGGTCGCCAGCACGCCTAGGGCCCTCGGCATCAACGTGATCGCGCAGGCCGCAAGCCACGACTTCGCCTTCTTTCGTGGCTATAACCGCCGCGGTCAGTTCTCGGTGTCAATTCGCCGGTGTGTAAAGGGATAACTGCTGACAACTGCTTTTACAACTTCTTGTAACCTGTATTCCTTTTCCGCTACGTGCTCCATGATTCGGTCTAACACGATCACATCGTAACCCTCGAGCGAACGGCAAAGCGCATACGCCAATAGCTTTCCAGTGAAGTTTCGAGCGAAATCGTTCTTACGGCCCAATACCATGGCCTTAAGTTCTGCGGGTCCTGAAAAACTGGTGCCATCGGGAAGCGTGCCCGATGCATTAATCGGCGTATTTGTAGCATCAAACTCACGCCACCGTCCGATCGCGTCGAAGTTCTCCAAACCGAATCCTATCGGATCAAGCAATTTGTGGCAGTTCGCACAAACCGGATCCTTGCGGTGCAACTCAGTGAGCTCTCGCATCGTCAATTCTTGGCTGGCATCCTGAGTCTCTGCTTCAAGTGGTGGTACATCCGGTGGTGCGGCTGGGACATTCTCACCAAGGATCTGCTCTAGCACCCAAACCCCTCGATTTACCGGACTGGTTCGATTCGGAAATGATGTCGCGGCCAACACCGCGGGCATAGTAAGCACCCCGCCTCGATTCGAATTTTCGAGTTTAACTTTTTGCAGACTGTCACCCAGCGGACCAGCAACCCCATAGATCTCAGCCAGAGTACCGTTTAGATAGGTGAAGTCGCTGTCGATCAGGGCCCCAACGCTCTTGTTTTCTCTGACGACACACTCGAAAAGGAGTCGTGCCTCGTCGTACATCGCTTGACGCATCTCGGTGTTCATTTGGGGGAACAGAGATCGGTCAAATGTTCGCTCCTGCCAATCGTCCAACCCCAACCACTGCGCACCAAAGCCGTCAAACAGCGCACGCGATTTGGGCGACAGAAGCATACGTTCGACTTGGGTCGCCAAAACATCCGTTTGCTGCAATCGGCCTTCATCTGCCAAACGCATTAGGTGTTCATCTGGCATCGAAGCCCACAAGAAGTATGACAGTCGCGATGCGAGTTGATGGTTGTCGAGCGGAACGATACCCTCCAATTCGCTTTTTTGACCGACCTCGGTCTCGGCCCCCTTTTCGGCCCCCTTTTCGGCCGCCTGTGGCTCGACCGGAGTGATGAACAGAAATTGAGGCGAGACCAGCGCCGCTTTGACCATCAGACGAAGCGACTCGTCGTACGACAAGTCCTGCTTCTGCGCGAGAGCAAAGACATCGAGTGAAACGTTGATTTCTTGCTCCGAAGCCGGACGCCGAAACATCAAACGCAAGAGCTTCTGAGCGAACTCGCGAGGCGGCCCGCTACGTTGCTCGGCAGGAAACTCCGAGAAGAGCCGCGTAACAGGAAAGTCCGCAGAGCCGTCTTCCGACGTTTCAGGGGTTAACGATTGTTCGCGAGTCTGCAGCACAGGTGCGCACTGCTGTAATACCTTTTCCGCAATCGCGAGGTAGCTCTCAAGTTGCAAAGGGGAAATTGAGTTCAGGTACCCAGCGCCACTCACTTCGTCAGGCAGCGAACCAGCAATTTCTGGATCAACACCAAATAGATCCGCTAGAGTGTTCGCATATTCGGATTTGGTCAGTCTGCGAATCACGAATGGGCCGGGATCCTTCGAACTCAAGTACTTGATGTTCTTCTGCCATTCGACGAACATCTGCCGTTCTTCGTCGCTTGGTTGTTCGAGTCCCTCCGGTGGCATGTCATGTGCCGCTACTCTTGCCGCCGCACGTTTCCACTGATCCGTGAATGCAGCGTGTTCTGGTGTATGAATCGCAGGCGAGAAATTTACGCCCGCCTCAGTGGGACGGCTATTTTGATGGCAGTCAATACAGTAGGCCTGAATGAATGGAACGACATGCTTTCTAAAATGTCGTTTGGCATCTTCCTGTGTCTGCGGAGTCTGAACTAGCCGCGCATCCTGTGCAAGCAGGCTCACATTCGATGCAAGCCAGTGTATTGCTAGTGCCGCGGCTATCTTAAGAAAAATTGCCGGAGTAGAAGGTGGGAAACGCATCTTTGGCTATTCGGCGGGGAGGTGGGACACTTCTCATGATACACCGCAGCAAGAGTTGAAGGGGCCGTTTGCAGCCCTGTGAAAGCGGAGAACCTGAATTGGCATGGTATTCGCTCTGCACGACTGCCTGAGTGGTTAGTCCGATCGGCAGCTCCACGCGAGACGTCTGCGTTGAATCAACCTGCAGGGAACGATTGAAAGGGTCATAACGGTGAAACGATTCTCGTTTGCATTCAGCTTACCTTTCGTCGGTTCGCTCCTGGCCGATCGGGCCGACTCGGCAAGAACCGCTGCAAAGCCGCGGCGAGATGTTGGCGAGGTACACTGCGAACGCCACGCTCTTTTGTCCGATTCGCTCGGGAAAATTGAGCCGGAAGTAGGCTCTGATGAGGTGTGGATCGCCGACGTGGGTTCAGTCGACTATGCGTCTGACGAGGAATTGCGAGCAGCGATCGCGTGCCATCTAAGACTTTCTGGAGAGGGTAAGCGATTAGCTCTTAAGAATGTTGAGGCTGATTTGGCCACAACGTTGTTCGAGACACGCATCAACCGGATGATAGAAATCCGGAATGTTCTGCCGAGAAGAGAAGTCGGCTAGCACAGGGAATCTAGCCGCGACTAGGAGATTCTGACGTGCGTAAACGATTCTGGCGTGCGGAAAAACGCAGCACCCCTGCGCAATGATTGTGCAGCGACAGAACCTAACGGTTTGCCGAGCGACAACAAACCAAAGTCGTGGTAGAAATCTGCGGAAACGAGATTCAGCCCAGGCGGAACCTAGGCTGTTTTCGTCGAGCCTGTTTTTTCGCCTTGGCTTTTCCGCCTAGCGATTGCGGACACGTCGCACCGCCACGAAGCTGGTTCTCGACCACCCGCATCTTCTTAGCACGAACTAGTTCTTCGAAGGAAAACCTAGCTGGGTGAACGCACTAAATCACGCCACCGTGGACTCGGTAGGGAGTCATGTGGTCAGGTTGGTCGACCATCCAGAAGCGTTCCCACTCCTGAAGTAGCAAACGCAGGTTCTCCGACGTGTAGACCAATTGCTCAGCGCGCCGCTCAGGAATCGCCGAGTAGATCGGCAAGGCACAACCGCTGGCGGTCACACAGCCGAGAAGTAAAGCAGCACAGATCCAGCGTCGCATCCGTTGTTCCTCCGTGAAACGTTGAGGCTGGAAGAATGCTCGTAAAAAGCATTCTGCTAGTTCCACTAGCGACTCATCGCCGAAGCTACGACGAAGAGTTCCAATTTTGGGTTGTATTACTTGCCGGTGGCAAGTCGTTATTTTGCGGTGCCTTCTCTGACATAAGCGAATCGGTGTGCTCCAGAAGCGCCTTAGCCTCTGCCTCGGCTGCTGCAGCATCTTCCAACTCCTGGACCCGAGCTTCCATCTCTTTTCCAGGTTTGAACGAAACCACAAACTTCTCCGGAACGAGGACCTGGTGTCCCGTTCGAGGATTCCGTGCTTTTCGAGCTTTGCGACTCTTGACCTGAAATACGCCAAAATTCCTTAGCTCGACCCGCCCTTCATCCAACAGGTTTTCAACAATGCCATCGAAAGTAAGCTGGACAATCTGCTTGATTTGCGCCTGTGTAAGTCCAGTCTTATCCGCTATCGATTTTACGATCTCTTTCTTGGTCACGCGCCGCTCCTTAGCCTGCCTGCAAACGCCGTAAGTCATTTGCATGCAACGGGTTAATGAGCGAAAGTCTATCTCCCTCACGCGACAGAGTCAAGGTCCAGGCGACTTGCTATGAGCGTGCGATACGCCGCTAGCAAACGTAGACCAATTCCCTACAAGAATCAGAATCGTCCACATATCCCGCAAACTTTACTAAATCCGACTTACTGGCAAGATCCGATCAAACCGCAATCGCAAATCTCTTGTTTGCAGCAGGAGTCAAAAACTGTGGCGATCTCGTGGCCTGCTCAAGCGAGAGCTTCGAAGGGTCAGATTCAGGCAAAAGCCCCCAACCTCAAAGAGCCCGACGCTTCTTACCCGTTCCCCCCGCCTTACCAATAGGAGCGACCTCGCCGCCACTGCGGTCGCAACCAGACAAGTCCCCACAAGGACTACCTCGCCCCA
>DNPC01000562.1 GCA_003501565.1 Planctomycetaceae bacterium
CTCACAAACTGGATGCGCTTGCGGGGTACCGTCGCGCTGACTCGGGTAAACAAACCACACGCAATCCGCAGATCCTCTCCGTGCCGAGTCAGCGAGTAGTCGTGAAAGGACAGGAAGAACCACACAACAGAAACGATCCGCAGGACAAGCAAGACTACAGAAACCGCCAGCAACACCTGCAAGGGAGTACCCAGATCTCCATACCATTCGGGCAACCAGCCGTTTATTTCGCTCTTTGCATTTCGGTACGCCGACCCACGATACCAATCACGATCCGTCCAATCGCCTTGAAACAAGAGACCCGCAACAACCCCCAACAACACCGTGCCGCGATTGCTGGCCAGACCAGCTAACAAGAGATGCTTCGCATTGGTCGACCATAACAACTCGCCAGATTCGGTATCCTGCCCCTGCCTGCGTGATGCACCAGTTTGCTCGCCCAAAGCGCTGTGCTGCGTAAAGCTATCCTGTGTAGAGCCATCCTGTGTACTATCCTGTGTGGATGCATCCGACGATCTCTGAAAACCATCGTGAGGAATGCTCTCTGCTGAAATGTCCGCCGCTGGCATAGCCGCTTCTCGGAAAACGGCAGCGCGGAGTCGCTGGACTTGCTGGATCTTGATGACACGCAGCGTCGCTTCTGGCTTGTCTCCTGAAGCTGTCTCAATCTTGACAACGGCAACATCAAAGATACGGTGCAGCAGGTTTTGGACTAAGTCAATGTTCTGGATCCGCCGCACCGGCACACTACGAACTCGCCGGAAAAGCAAGCCTTCCTTTACAACCAGATCGTCACCGACCAACTGGTAGCGAAGTGTAAAGTAGCGGACCGCGTTGACGATGAGCGAAATTAGCAGGGTGGGCACAGCCAGCCAAAGCGTCCAAACATTGCCACTAGCGGCTCCGGCTAGCGCCAAGACGACAGGAAAAAAGTACTGCCGTGCTTGCGCCGCTGCCTCGAAGAAAATGCTCGTGGGATGCAAACGTCCGAGTATCTCGTCACGGCCGAGAGTCTGGTCGCCTTCCCCGCTGGGTGGAAGCAGATCGGCAACAATTACCTGCCCACCATCACCGAGAACATCGGATGCCGGGCCACCGGAGGCTGTGTCTCCAGACGCTGTGTTACCAGAGGCATTCACACGGCCAACTCCACGATGGTCTGGAGCGCCAGCATCTTGATCACTGCTCTGCACCAACCATTTCCTTTTGCTTTATCAGTTCATCGCGAAGACGAAGCGCTGTCGCATGCTCGAGATTAGGAACCTCAATTGAGGCGTTTTCCGTGCCGGCCGTGTGAATGACTAATTTCCCAAGCTGGAACATCCTTTCGAAGGGGCCCTGAGAAACATCGACATGCTGCACACGAGCTGCGGGGACCGCCACTTGATGTCTCCAAACTATCCCGCGATGTATGTGAAAACCGTCACTCCCAATGGCCCATCGTGTCCGATCGAACTGCCATTTGGGATGGAAATAAGCCAGCCAGCCGAATCCACCTCCAACCACCAGCCACGACAGAACAATCAGCGCCTTGCCCCACATCGGCATATCGAGCAGAAACAATAGTGGAGCCGTGGAACACAACAAGATGGTAGAAACCACCAAGACCACAACAGCACCAATCAACCGATCCAACCGAACGCTTCGTGGGCAAAGTGTTTGGAAATCTAATTCGACAGCAGGCAAGTTGTTTGCTTTTGCATCTGAAGGGCTACCATGCTCCACGTGACCAATCGGTCCCGGCGGTGTTAACTCGGCCGAATTCGAATCGATTGTTTCACTTGCCCCAGGAGTACTTGCCACCGGATTTTTTTCGCTGGGATTGTCGCGCAGTTCAGATCCATCGCGTTCGCTGAAATTCTCGCGTAAACTCACAGTGACTTCCTACAGTTTTGACTTCCTGCTACACATGGACTCCACGCCGATTAAACGCTGGTCGTCCGTGCGCCTCACGTTCAGCCAACTACCCTCTGCTCTACAGTGAGCCGAAGCGAATGCTATTCGTCACCGAAGTGTTGATCTTGGCAAGCATCCGTCCATTCCCCTTTGCAGCTTCCGACTCGGGTATCCAGTGCATTCACCGGGCAGAATGTTCCACGGGCAGATAATTGCCGGCGGTTAATTGCTGGCGGTTAAATTGCTGAGCGGGTAACTGTCGGGCTCAGCATCCGCGATACTACACACTTTCGCCGTTATCCCATTCTAAACGTAAGAACAAGATGTCCCAAGAATCAACAGCCGCCAGCGGTATGGAAGAGTTTCGCGTTCTGCTGCAAAAAGAACAATTGGTATTTAGTGCCGCTCACTTCATAACTTTTGCGGGCAACATATGCGAAAGACTGCACGGCCACAACTACGGAGTGAAAGCCGAGGTCGTTGGTCCACTTGATGAAAACGAATACGTGGTCGACTTCATTGCCTTTCGCGATGCGTTGGCCGAAGTCGTTGCACAACTCGACCACCGGATGCTACTTCCGACAAAACACAAGATGATTCACGTTGAAGCTAGTGATGATGAGGTCGTCACAACCTTTACGTGTGAAGGCCAAGCAACGAAACGTTGGGTCTTCCCAACCGAAGACTGCATACTGCTTCCTATCGTAAACACGACGGCAGAACGGCTGGCCTGGTGGATCGGACATCAAGTCCGAGAAAAACTCTCAAACGAAGGCAGGGGTCGGATCCGCAGTTTGGAGGTGTTCGTCGATGAGAACCACGGCCAATGGGGCAGCTGCAAGCTGCCGTGGGCATAGCCTCCGCGAGTCTAGCTGCTTCTTGAGCGGAATAACTGCTACAGACCGCGCGAATGGTCTCAATCGGCGGCTCAAATGATCGCCCGGCAAACGAAGTCAACGACCATACATTCTGCCGGTCGATATCTCACGTGATCGTGCGCAGTATTCGTCAGCGCTCCCATCGCAAAGTCTCGCAACGCTCACGTAGCGGAACCGACTCACCATGACGACTCCCATTGCTCCCATTATGACAGCCGGCGTGCGCAAAGCCGCCGTGTTATTGATGAGCCTAGATGAGGACGAAGCAGCCAAATTGCTGGCTTCGTTGCCACGTCGTTATGTCGAAACGGTGTCTATCGCAATCGCCCAACTGGACACAATCACCGGTACTGAGCAAGAGAAGATTATTGAGGAATTCGTCAAGAGCAAGCCAAGTGCACTTGGCCCGAATTCCGGCGGACTTGACAAAGCGAAGAACCTTGTCCGCAAGGCACTTGGTGACGAAGCGGCCGATACGCTCAGCGTCTTGCAACAAACTCTTGAGGCGCTCCCCTTTGGCTTCCTGCACAAGGCGGATCCCCAGAACATCTTGTCGTTCATGATGGATGAGCATCCTCAGACAATCGCTATGGTGCTAAGCAATATCCCGGCTGCAGTTTCCGCGGGCGTGCTCAATGGCTTGGCTGCTGAGAAACAACTGGAGGTCATCCAGCGAATTGCAGAAATGGGGCAGACGAGCCCCGAGTCGATAGAAGAAGTCGAGAACGCACTCTCTACACGCATGGCGTTGTTCATGACTCAGGCTTACCAGAATACTGGCGGTGTTCCGGCCGTCGCCGAAATGCTCAATGTGACAGACCGTTCGACTGAACGTACGATCTTGGAAGGCCTTGGCAAGCAACGGCCCGAACTGGTCGACGAGATCCGTCGCCTGATGTTCGTCTTCGAAGACCTGATCAAACTTGGTGACAAGGATATCCAATCGGTACTCAAGAGCGTCGAGAACAGTCAGTGGGCCCTCGCACTCAAGGGCGCCAGTCAGCCGCTGCAGGAAAAGATCCTTGGCAACATGTCACAGCGTGCCGCCGACATGCTCCGCGAAGAAATGGAATTCCTTGGCAAAGTGCGACTTAGTGAAGTCGAAGGCATGCAGCAGCAAATCGTCGACATCGTACGAACGCTCGAAGACGCAGGGCAAATCTCGCGCCCATCCGGCGACCAAGAAGAAGAGTTCGTGGCATAGCCCAGAAGCACTACCAGCCGGAGGCACACCAACGTCGGCCGGCCGAACTCAACCTGGCTCGCATCAGTCACCCCCAATAGGTCCAAACGGCCGACCCAGCGTCACAATTCTGCTGGCAATTCTTGATTGGCGACTGCCTGCTCTTTACAGGCGACCGCACGGGCAAACAATCTCTACTCGTTCAGCGATGCAATTTTCGCGTTTGGAAGATCTGGCAATAGAAGAGCTCCGACATGTCTCCAATGATGCGTCAGTACGAAGAAGCTAAGCAGGCGTGCGGCGACGCGCTGTTGCTTTTTCGAATGGGTGACTTCTATGAACTCTTCCACGAAGACGCCAAAATCTGCGCTCGCGTGTTAGGGCTTACGCTCACCAGCCGCGACAAAGGGGAAAACCCGATTCCAATGGCGGGATTCCCCTATCACCAACTTGAGGGTTATCTGGCAAAGCTGATTCGCCAAGGCCATCGCGTCGCAGTATGCGATCAGGTGGAAGACCCCAAACAGGCCAAGGGAATCGTCCGTCGTGAAGTCACCCGCATCGTTACCGCCGGAACGCTGACTGAAGAAGCCCTGCTCGATCCGCTTCGAAGCAACCTCCTGGTAGCGGTCCTCGATCTCTCCGGGCGAACCGATGGTCGGAAAAAGGAACTTGAGCCAGATGTGGTCGGGCTGGCATGGGCGGAGCTCTCTTCAGGTCGTTTCGAAGCGGGCGTTTTTGCGAAAAGCCGTCTGGTCGATGAACTCGCCCGCTTAGAGCCCTCGGAGGTCTTGATTCCCGAGGACGACACCTGCCTCTCCAGTGAAGACGAACACTCATTTACGCTCACACGGAGGCCGAGTTGGCAGTTTGCAGTCGATGAGGCGCAGCGCAATCTTTGCCACCACTTCAAGACTCGCAGCCTTGAGGGTATGGGATGGAACGACGACAGCGATGCACCAGCAATCGGTGCCGCCGGAGCAGTCATTTCATATCTCGACGAAACTCAGAAGACATCGTTCGAGCACGTCGCGCAGTTGTTACCGTATCGTGAAGATCGCTCACTGCACATCGACGCTGCCACACGGCGTAGTCTGGAACTGACGCACACGATGCGTGACCGCGACCGAAGTGGTTCGCTATTGTCAGTGATCGACAAAACTTGCACTTCGATGGGCGCTCGGATGCTGTCCGCTTGGCTTTCGACTCCACTGTGCGATCTGGCTGGTATCGAAAAACGCCACGCATCGGTAGGCGAACTAGTTGATGACCAAACGCTGCGAGCTGAACTGCGAACGGCGCTTGACGAGATCTACGACCTTCAGCGGTTGCTCGGACGCGTAGCCACGGGAAGAGCCAGTCCGCGAGACCTACGTCACGTCGGCACAACGCTTGCTCAATTGCCGGCCATTAAGGCCACACTTGAGCCCTGCCATAGCGAGTTGCTGGCTAGCTTAAATGAACGGCTTGAGCCACTGACGGACTTGCGCGACCGTTTGCTGTCGGCGCTCAAAGAAGAGTGTCCATTGCACCTGCGCGATGGTGGCTTCCTGCGAGATGGCTTCGACGCAAACCTCGACGAACTGCGCGGGCTGGCAAGAGGTGGCAAACAGTGGATTGCTGAATACCAAGCACGTCAATGCGAAGAATCGGGGATCCCCAGCTTGAAGGTCGGATACACCAAGGTATTTGGCTATTATCTGGAAGTGACCAACGCACATAAGGACAAAATCCCAGACCACTTCATCCGCAAGCAAACGCTAAAGAATGCCGAACGCTACATCACCGATGAACTGAAGCAGTACGAACAGAAGGTTATCTCAGCCGATGAGAAAGCGCTGGCGCTCGAGCTGGAAATCTTCGCTCAACTGCGGCAGCAAGTTGCCGAGCGTCTGGGCACTTTGCAGCAAATCGCAGATGTGGTCGCCGAGATTGACGTCTTGGCGGGCCTCGCCGAACTGGCCAAGAAACACAGCTACGTTCGGCCACAAATGCTCCAAACGGATGAACTTGAAATCCTTGAGGGTCGGCATCCGGTTATCGATGCAACGGCGCCCCAAGGCACATTTGTTCCCAATGACTGCCGCATCGGATCCGATCACGGTTCGGTGATGTTGATAACTGGCCCAAACATGGCTGGCAAGAGCACCTATATTCGCCAAGTTGCTTTGTTGACATTACTAGCCCAACTGGGCAGCTTTGTGCCAGCCAAGAAAGCGCGGATCGGCGTTGCGGATCGTATCTTTGCCCGAGTCGGAGCTAGCGACGAACTATCGCGTGGCCAGAGTACTTTCATGGTCGAGATGGTCGAGACGGCCCGCATCTTGAACACCGCGACGGATCGGAGCTTGGTGATCCTGGACGAAATCGGCCGCGGAACAAGTACCTATGACGGGTTGAGTCTGGCTTGGGCAATCGTGGAACACTTGCACGATACGGTCGCAGCCAGAACACTGTTTGCGACTCACTATCACGAACTTACGCAACTAAGCAAGTCGTTGCCAAGTGTTCGCAATTTCAACGTGGCCGTCAAAGAGTGGGATGACAATATCGTATTCTTACACCGGATTGTGCCCGGCGGTGCCGACAAGAGCTACGGCATCCACGTCGCACGCTTGGCTGGAGTCCCTGGTGAAGTGAATCAGCGCGCCAAAGAGATCCTCGAGCAGCTTGAATCCGACCACCTCAATCATCGTGGTGATTCCAAAATCACCCCACCGCGTCGATCTCCCGATTCGCCTATTCAGCTGACACTCTTTGAAGTCGCTGACCATCCTGTCATGGATAAACTTCGCGAAGTCGATGTGTCTGCCACCACGCCAATTGAAGCGCTGCAGATGATTGAGAAATGGCAAAGTGAATTAAAATCGGATTCCTAACCTGGATGGCCGAATCAATTCGCAAGAAAGTTGACTGCATTTAAGCGGTTGGATGCGCATGAATGAACTGACGTCTAAACGACTATTCGTTTGGAGCGGCGTCCTAGCCTCGTTTCTCGCCGTCCAGCAGACCTACGACCTACCTTACGCACTGTTTGCTGGACAGGCGGTTATGAGTATCGTTGTGTTTGCAGGTTGCGTTGTCGCTCATTTCCCTCTAACCCTGTGTGCTGGCGTTACGCTCTGGTGGTCGCTAACGCAGACCGCGTTCGTTTGCACGGCCATAGCTTGGAACCACGTTGACGAATTGGCGAGGCTCTTTTTCGCAGTTGGCGCGTTATTGAGTGGTGCGTACGCCCTGTTGCTTTGGAATAGCTTTGAGTTCTTCCGCCGCGCCGACTAACCGCGCGG